>JAJQAZ010000167.1 GCA_021203545.1 Tannerellaceae bacterium
GACTCTATTGAAGCTTTTCGCGGATGTGTTCAACTTGCACTTGCAATTTTCGACTATTTTTTTTAAAATAATCATGCTGATATAAACCTGTATCAATAATTCCAACTTTACATTCTTTCCTATCAAACATACATTTATCAAGTAATTCTTTTTTGGCAACTTGTTGTATTCCTTTTGGAAGTGTATAATGAAAATATGGTAATTGTGGTTGAAATCTTTCATCTAATACAAACATTTGTCTAGGCATTGTTATCTTTTCAACACATTCTAACCAAGTAGGAATATCTATTTCATCCTCTATTTCATATGTAAAGTATTCACCTTCTTGTATGCCTTTTACTTTTGATTTAGTTACCTTTGTTGCAAATGTATTCTCAAAATGAACCTTACTGCAAGAACAAGTAATACCCACCTCTGACGAAGCTTCTATAAACATTCCTCTGCTTTTTAAACTATGTATAGTCTTGCAAACACTATCTTCCGAAGGAACAAATTGTATAAATGTTTCCTTATTTAACTCACAAAGATTATCAAATATTGATTTACCATCCTTCGAATACATAGTGACTGTAAAAACTACTATTTCTTCCATATCTATCACTTCCTAAATAATCTCAATTTTTTACAAATTAATTTTCTTACACAAAAAAATTCCATAACCTATTTTTTTATTTTTTACTGCATCATAAAATATACTCTCATTTTCTGCAGCCATTGTTATTCCATCTTTACCATACTTTTTCAACAATATTTTTGATAATCTCAACTTTTCTGTCATTGTATACAAATCATGATAGTCCTGAACTTCTCTATCATGGCGTACATTCCAGAAATTGGATGGTTCTGACCATGGCTCCGTTTCAGTAAAAATAACTTCCGCCCCTGCCTTATCTACACGTTCCTTCCATCCTTTTATATCCTCAATATTGTTACCATAACGCAACCGAAGTTCATCCTTTTCCTCGACACTCAGATTGTCAGCAAAAATAGACTCTCTAAAAATAAGTATTCCATCCCTTTTTTAAACACGTACCATTTCTGATAATACTTTTTGAGGATTTTCTGGTATACCGACTGCTCCTTCATTTGTCACAATATCGAACTGTTCACTACCAAAAGGAATCTCTTGTGCATCTCCTATTACAAAATCAATAGAAATCTTTTCTTTTTCAGAATTTTCTCTTGCAAACTCAATCATCCTCTCATCAATATCAAGACCACATACCTCTGCTCCACATTCTTTTGCATAAATGACAGACTGGTATCCTCTATGACTACATGTCACTAACACTTTTTTTCCTTTTTTTTATATCTGATAACTGTGCCATCCTTCTTGTTATATCAAGTTTACCAGGTGGCAATGTATCTATACCACTTACAGCAGTAATATCTTCAATTGTTGGAATGTATTTATTACTCATCATTTCTCCTCTTTCTCAATATTACAAAATACATTAACCTTGTTATTTTTTTCTTTTGTTAATTACTTCATATATTTGCTCCACACCATAGTCTGTTGTTCCAAATGTAAATAGCCTATTTGGAGCTCCATATTCTTCTATTGTTTCTAAGCCATATAATTTACATGCACTTTCAGTAGTTATACACGCGTCCACTTCACCTAATGCACACATTTTAGCCGCCGCAGAATTAGAATTAGCCTTTTTCAAAATATATTCTGTTTCCTCTAATAATATAGATGGTGAAAAATGAGCTGCTACCGTAGCATTCTTTTTAATAGTTTCTTGAGTATACTTTTGAGATGCCAACTGCATATTATCTAATTGCATATAATAATGATGCAAAAATGTATAATTTTCCCAATGCCTAAAAAACACTTTACACAAGTCATAATATACCGCACATAATGCAAATATAGGTAATACCCCTTTTTCTTTCACCTGCATCGCCCATTCAATCTCTTGTTCTGGTGTATCGCATAATATTATATTTGATTTATTTAAAATTCTTTCTTCTTCTGCCCATTTATAGGCAGCTTGAGATATATTTGTACCCTCTGGTCCTAACGCAAAAATACGTATTTCCCTAAAAGTATTATCTCTTAATATATCAGACACCTTTGATATATCAATTTTGATATTTTTATTGTTCATCGTCTTGTAAAACCTCTTCACTTTTAAACCCAGCAGGATATGTATAATTGCCTAAACAATTAATTTTATTCCCCCATTTAACAAGTTTTTTTCTGAATTTTTCAACTTCATCATCATTCTTCAACTTAAATTCCATCTTAAAATAGTCATTTTGAGTCTCATAAAGATCTAATTTATCTTTTCCTGAGTATTTTTCTGGCATATATTTAGCAAGTTTTCTAAATGCTGGTGCGCCTGGATTAATCTCAATTATATTGGCAATTATTTCCTGCGGATTTTTGTGCAAATACTTCCATGCTAACTCTTTAACTGCTAATGCAGCATCATACGTTTCTTGTAAAGTATCTTCGTCTTCTCCCGGTAATCCCAACACAAAACTAGCAATTGTATCAATACCATTGGAAAACAATAACTTTGCTGCTTCAATATTGTCTTGAGGTGTTGCACGTTTATTTATGTTATCTAAAATCTTTTGACTTCCTGATTCGAAACCAATAGCCACCTCATCCACATTAAGTTCCTTCAAAATAGGAATAATACTCTCCGTTATTCTATTCGCTCTTGCAAATATCTTTAAATGTACATGTTCAGGTAATGGGTCTTTTCGAAGAAGTTCCACCACTTGATTTAACCATTCTTCATCTTGTAAAAAATCATCACCTATTTCAAAAATATACTTTACATTAGGTAAACCACTTAAATATTTTAGCTCCCTTACATAATCTGAAGGTTTTTTAAATCTTACTCCTCGATCAGCTCTACCACAAAAGAAGCAATACTGTGAATTTGTCCTATTGCTACATCCCTTATGACTATATGCGCGAAAACTGCTTAACTTTTCCGTTCTTTCCAAATCACGTCCTATATCTCGCATGTACTGTTCAAAAACTTTAGGTTCAATATAGTCAACGATTCCATATTCTAGTGGCACATTTTTTTGCATGTTGTGTTTTACAACACCATTTTCAAAATACGCCAAATTAGGGATACTTTCGATTTCTTTGCATTGTACCAATCCTGCAAATGCCTCTTCCCCATCTCCCTCAATGACATAATCGACTATATGGTTTCTATTTTTAAGTATAGCATCACATAACTGAGTTGCATGATGCCCTCCCATAAATGTAACCATACCATTCTTTTTTGCTATTTCTAACAAAATTAATGAGTTGTTATATGATGCCATCATCGATTGCAATCCAATCATAGTATACTTTTTTGTTTCAATCATTTGAATAATTTCAGACATTGAATAATATTCACCATCAATAATATCTATCTCAACTTTTATACCTAAATATCTTTTTACATAATTTTGCAATACAACTAGTCCTAAAGGTGGACTATCATTAGCACCTTGCATATAATATTCCGGATCTATCGGTGGATACACTAATAAAACATTATGATTCATAATTTTCCTTTCGTAACTCTTTTATAATAATTTTTCTTCTATCAACTGACACAACTTCTCTACGTTACTAAAATTTTCTTCTGTCAAATCATCTGGATTAAACTCTTTTTCATAATATTCTTCTATAGACACAGTCAACTCCAGCAATTGTATTGAATTTAAGTTTAACCCTCCATTATACAATGGAGTTCCCATTTCAATTATTTCCTTATTGATCTTAAATGTCTCGTTAATAATCTCTTTAATATCATCTAATATCATTTGATTTATTTCTCCTTCTTAATATAATTTTTATTAGCCATATTCATTTTGTCTTGGTTGAATGGATTAGTATTGTTTTTTATAGAGTAATATACGGACTTTTTATTCTTCTCAATTTCTTCATCAGCAAAAAACAACTTTGAAATGTCT
>JAJQAZ010000166.1 GCA_021203545.1 Tannerellaceae bacterium
ATCACTTATAATTTGTAACTTTATCAAAGAACGAAGAGAGTTTTTACACAGGCTCTTCCGCACAGGGCTATGAACAGTACGCCGCTATGCGGCTTATACAAACCAAACAACCTAACTCAATACCCTTCATTCTGCCACATTTTGGAGGTATCGGCATAACGGGTTATTTCTTCCTGTGGGATGGCGTATATATAACGATATACGCCATCGCATTTATAAATGCCGTTTCCTTCGTCGGAGTCTTTCAGGAATTCAGTCATCACTTCCATCGCATCGCCCCAGCGAACCAGGTTATTTCATCTTAACCCTTCATAGGCAAACTCAACCCGGCTTTCCTTTTTGATTGCTTCGCGGAAAGCGTCTTTGCTACCGGTTTGTGTCGCGGTTAGATTGGGAAGTCCCGCACGGTCTCTTACATCGTTGATTATACCAACAATTGTTGGATCCGGGCCGCTGACCTCATTAACCGCTTCAGCATACATCATTAATACATCTGTATAGTGGATGATAGGTAGATTTACATCCCAGTCGGTTCCGCTTTGCGGTTCATAAGATCCGTGGTTGAACTTAATAAACCAGGTATAATCGCTGATTCCTCCCTGAACAATAATATTATCTACAAATGTAACATCCATTCTTTTATCATCCGGTTCATAGGCTGCCAACAGATTAGTAGAAGCCTGCATAGCCGAGCTCGAACCGGATATAGCCCATTCGCCGGTATAATATTCAGGCAAACTACATTCAGAGAAAGTTTGTCCCTCACCGGAAAGATTCCCGATATACTGTACTTCCCATACACGTTCCGGTGAATTGTTATAATCACCGGAGAAACAATGTACATATTCCGTAGCCATTTCGTACAATCCGGAACCTATCACATTTTCGAAAGCAGTTACAGCGGAAGGATAATTTCCCATAAACATATACAAACGTCCGAGACAAGCCTCTGCGGCAAATTTTGTTACCCGGCCCGTACCCTCACTATCCCAGGAAGCGGGTAAAAGCGACATTGCTTTTTGATAATCGGCTTCCGCCTGTGCAAAGGTCTGTTCCTGTGTAGAACGTCCTATTTGTTTAGTTTCATCTACTTTGTATTCGGCATCCACAATCAGAGGAACTCCACCAAACATGACACCCAGGGTATGATATGCCCAGGCACGAAGAGCATACGATTCGCCTTTGATATAGTTTTTCAGATTCGCATCTTCAAACGCCATATCATCGATGCGCACCAAAATGGAATTGGCACGTGTTATAATAACATACAACGAACTCCATGCATTTTCCAGCCCCTGCACGGATGAGTTGTCCGTAAATGTATCCGCCCCATCCATATAGGTATTTGTATTATACACATTCGTATCGTCGCTACGGCCTATCGAAAACCGGAACAAACCATACTGCCCGTCATACAAATCCTGCTGGGCTGCATATACGGAAGCGATCGCATAGGTAAAGTCAGACTGGGAGGTATAAAAGGTTTCCGTGGTATAAGTAGATTCCGGCGACTCTGTCAGGAAATCATCACAACCGGTGAAAATGAATACTACCAGCAACAAGGATAGTAAATTGAAATAATTATATATAGTTTTCATACGAGTAATATATTTTATAACAGATTAGAAACTCAAACTTAAACCTATTGTATATTTCCGGCTTAAAGGATAGGTACTATAATCCACCCCAAGAGCGGTAGTCCCGTTTCCATAACTACTGGTTTCGGGTGTATAACCCGGATAGTTAGAGAATGTATATACATTGTCTACGGATGCATAGATTTTCAGATCTGAAATCTTTGTTTTCACCAACAGATTTCGCGGAAACGTATAACTCAGGTTAATATTTTTGATTCTCACATAAGTTGCATTATAGATACGGTGGTCCGCATTGTTCAGGTTATTACCGAACGGATTAGGAGTCTCACCGTCCCAGGATACATCAATACCATGTTTCTCAATATAATCCGTAGGCAGTGCCGCCATCTGTTCAGCAGTTTTATAACTTCTTACCCAACGGCTATACAATGTACGGTCCGCCATACCGGAATCATTATGCCGCTGTCCCAGATAAAGTACATTTCCTCCAAACTGCCCTTGCAGCAGGATACTTAAATCAAAATTCTTATAAGAGAAACGGTTGGTTAATCCCCAGGTTAAATCAGGCAGGTTATTGCCATAAGCAACATAATCCGCTGAATTGATAATACCATCGTTATTCTGGTCTACAAATTTATAGTTACCTTCTTCCTGCCCGTCAGCAATCGGAACCAACGCTTTTCCGTTTGCATCAAAATCGCCGGCAGTCAGGAAGCCATCGGTACGCAATACATAGAACTGCGAAACCGGTCCGCCTACTTCTGTAATAAACATAGCGTCATTTAGTGTGGTCGTAAAAGACCCGACATTACCCAAATCCAGTACTTTATTCCGGTTTCTTGACAGGTTCAGACTGGTATCCCACTGGAATTTCCCTTTCATATTATGCGATGTCACATCTATTTCCCAACCCTGATTCCGTATTTTTCCGATATTGGTCAGGTAAGAATTAAACCCGGTAGTATAAGGTACCGGTACATCAAATAACAAATCGGTAGTTTCATTTATATAATAATCGAAATTGAATTGTATCCGGTTATGGAAAGCAGAAAAGTCAAGACCGATATCATAGGTTCTGGTCTGTTCCCATTTTAATTCAGAATTAGAAATATTACTGGCTGCCACCCCGGGTTGTAATTTATTACCATAGGCTGCATTATAGGCACCTAATAAGGCGGTATATTGGTAATCTCCGATACGGTCGTTTCCGGAAGTACCGAAAGAACCACGTATTTTCAGCAAATTAATTTCGCTTATATCTTTCATAAAACTTTCTTCGTTGATCTTCCAGCCTACTGAAACCGAAGGAAAGGTTCCCCATTTGCTATCCATACCAAAACGGGAAGACCCATCGCGGCGTATACTTGCGGTAAACAGGTATTTCTCTTTATAATCATAACTTACGCGGCCGAAAAAAGAAGCATTTGCATAATTTACATGTTCTGTTGTTGCCTGCACTGCCGAAGAAGCCACATTCAGGGTTGTGATGTTTTCGTACGGCCAGCCGGTAGCTTCCATATACCCTATATAATATTTCTGTTTCTCCGCACTTTGTCCCAACAGCACATTGATATGGTGGTCTTTGATCTGTTTATCCCAGGTCAGTGTATTCTGTACAATCCAGTTATTGGTACGGGTAGAAGAACTGTTACCTGTAGAGATATTACTATCGTTTACATCCGCTGGCTGAAAATATTCATAGGTAGTGCCATCGTAGTTATTACTATATTGTATTTTATAAGTCAGGCCCGGAATGATGTCCCACTCTCCCCATACAGCCGCCTGCACGCGTGTAGTGTTCGTATCATCGGTTGTTTTTGCTAACTGTGCAAGCGGGTCAATCCAGGATGCTCCATAATCATAAGAAGATACAGTACCACCCGGCGAAACACTTTGTACACAGACACCCGGTTCAACCAGCGGCGACATCATCAGGGCATGGTGAAGAGCTGCATCTTTACCCTGCCGGTCGCCCAGGTTTACCCCTGCCGACTGCTGATTGGCAATAGATACGGATATATTGGTTCCGACCCTCATGTTCTTCATCAGATTCAAAGAACTATTTACACGCAGGTTGTAACGGTCGTAATCGGTATGTCTGATAATACCTTTCTGATCAGCATATCCCAATGAAAAATAGATTTGCCCCAGATCATTTTGTCCCGATGCCGATGCCACATAACTTTGTATAGGAGCATTCCGCAACACTTCATTCTGCCAGTTCGTGAAATTATTCGTTGTATACCACCAGTCGGGTATCCGGAAACCCTGTTGTCTATCGGCCTGGCTGTCAGCCATAGAACCACCTGTACGTAAATGGTCCACATTTCTGTGCCATACATTGTAAGCTATCCACTCATTACCGTCCATCAAATCCAGTTTTGTTTCGGGTGTCTGTAAACCAAAATAGGCATCAAAAGTAATAGTTGGTTTTCCTGTACCCTGCTTGGTTTCTATCAACACAATCCCATTGGCACCACGCGAACCATAAATAGAAGTTGCCGAAGCATCTTTCAGTATCTGGATAGAAGCAATATCGTTGGGATTGATTCCGCTCATATTCTCGCGGGGTACCCCATCAATTACATACAGAGGGCTGCTATCACCATTTACCGTATTGACACCACGGATCCGGATTGTCATCTCCTGTCCGGGAATACCTCCATCGGCCGCCTGTGCCTGCACCCCCGCCAACTGACCCTGAAAAGCCTCACTAAGAGTTGTTACCGGACGGTCTTTGATCGCCTCCGTTGTTATTTTTGATACGGAACTTGTCAGGTTGGATCTTTTTACACTCCCATACCCGATAACCACAACTTCGTCGATCAGTTTGGTATCCTCCTCCAGTACAATCGTAAATCTGGTGTTATTATTTACCCGTATTTCTTTCTGGTCATACCCAATATACGAGATTACCAAAATAGCATCAGCCGATACTGTCATTGCAAAGTTTCCGTCCAGATCGGTAATGATGCCATTGGATGTATTCCCCTTTTCGAAGATATTAGCACCAACAACCGGTTCACCGTTTACATCATTTACGACTCCTGCTATCTGGATTTTCATTGAGGATGTTGGGGAGTTTATGGGTTTAACAATGATATTCTCATCTTTAATTTCATATGAAACATGCTGACCTTTTAATATTTGTTCAACTGCGTCCTTCAACTGGTTTGCCTGTACGTTCACGGTCTTTTCCGTATTCAGGTCGCCCGCTGCATATACAAACGAATAACCACTTTTCTCTTGTAATTCGGCAATTGCCTTTTTTACAGATACACCATTCAGATTCAATGAAATTGTCTGAGAAAATAGAGTTAAATTAAGGCAAAAAATATCCCGGCCATTAAAATGGCCCTTCTTTTATTCTTCATGATAATGACAATAAATTATTTATTAATTTTTGAAAAACTACGCCCTAAAAGAAATGTTTTTCCGAACTTTGGAACATCTCTTAGAAAACATACTATCGCTTAAAAGTTTGAGAAAGAGATATAAATCCGGGAGACCCCATCTTCCGGATTTTTATTATCCGTTATTTCTCAATGTTGGTTTCTCCTCATGTTTTTTCTACATTCATATTTCCCGATTTAATGTTTTACAATAATTTTTTCACTAAGTATTTTAATATAACGTTATATTCCTTCCATTAATTATATAGTCTATTTTACGGGTAGCAGACAAAGCATCCAAAACGTCTTCAATCGTATGTTTACGACGAATAAAGTTCCCGTAAAAACGGACGGTATTTAAAGATTCATTAGCTATTTCGATTTCAACATCATAACTGCGTTCTAACTCTTTTACTATATCCGGTAAAAGATCTTCATCAAAAAGCAGCTGACCGCTGGTCCACTATGCAATCGAAATCACAGTAGATTCCACATGCATATCCCCACTCTTTTTATTTAAGACTGCTCTTTCATTGGGGGATAAAAAAGCATCCTCTTCATCTTTCAATAAATTAATCAACCCCACTTTTCCCTCCGATAAAGAGACAATTACCTCCTCGTCGCCAGGATAATCACGGAAATTAAACTTTGTGCCGAGCACCCTTAACACCAGTTCTTCTGTTTTTACCCAAAAAGGCATTTGCTGATTCTGTATTACTTCAAAATAACCCTCACCTTCTAACTCAAGTTCGCGATTATTTACACCAAACCCCTGTGAATAAGCAATTTTAGATCCGGCATTTAACCATACCTGAGTTCCATCCGGCAAACTAACTTTGGTTATTGAGCCCAAGGGAGCTTCTATGACATTCATAGAAAATCCTTTGGCTATATTTATTTCACCCTGTTGATAAGAGAAGTAAGAGACCAGACATAATAATATCGCTGCAGCAGCGTAGCGTCCGTATATACGCCAGTTAAATAGGGTTGATTTCTTTTGAGGTTGAACCTGTATCTGTCCAGCAATACGGTTTTTAAATTGCATGAAAGCCTTTTCACTATTATATTTGCCGGTATCATTTCCAACGGCTGAAAACCAAATTTCCTGTTGCTGCATAAAATAAGATTCATTTTCAGCAGAAGCAGCGATCCATTCTTTCAGTTCGCTCAACCCTTTTCATCTAACCCATTGGTTAACCAGGCTACAATCAGTTCATCTATATATTCTTTATTTTCCTCCATGTTGCTTTCTATTTATAAGACGTTTTTTTTAAATCAGTGGGTAGTGAGAAATTCGTTTTTATTGTAAAAAAATAAATATGAACAATAACAGATATTTCGCCAGATCCTTCCTTAGGATAGATAATGCACTCTTTATATGATATTTGACTGTATTTACAGATATTCCTAATTCTTCTGATATCTCTTCATATTTTTTTCCTTCAAAACGGCTTTTCTGAAAAACAGCTTTACATTCGGTATGAAGTTTACCTATGGATTTATGAATCTCGGCCTCCAGCTCTTTTTCCAGTAATATTCCTAACGGGTAGTTATCCGAATAAAGATAATTGCTTTCCGGAAGTTCTTCCGGAAAGCAAAAGGAAATCTCCTTTTGCCTGTATTCCAAATTCAGATAATCCATGCAACGATTGCGGACAGCCCGCACCAGATAACTTCTGAGGGATATGGTTATATCTAAAGATTCCCTGATTTCCCACATGTGAAAGATTACATCTCCTACTATTGTTTCTGCCTGAAAGGTGTCGCTAACATACTGATTGGCTACACAGCAAAGTATACTATAATGATGTTTATAGAGATATTTCCAGGCATCTTCGTTACCTTCCTTTAATTGCCCTATTATTATTTTTTCAGTGTTTTCCATGGTTTTCATTGGACCCCGGTAAAAGTTAAGAAACAGGGAAAAGTAGTTTTTTTCTTTCGGGCAAATATACATTTTAATCCTGATAAAAAAGATCCGCACGGAAACGTTTTAACTTCCGTGCGGATCTTTTTGGACTTCCGTGCAGAAGTGTCACGACCTGTTTCCTGCGGCAAATTCACCCGGGCAAACATCCAACACGTCGCGTGCCGGCTGAATAAGCGATTTTTCATGTTGGCAGGGCCATTTAATTACCGGATCCATCTGACCGTTGGTGATACCGGGCAATGTCTCATCATTTTTGATTTCTACTTCGTTATTAAAAATATAGAATGCTACATTATAAGCATGATTTACGACAGCATCAGGATTTAAATCATGAAAATGATATTGAATATCCGGCAATCCAATTGCATAAAGCCCCAATGTATCTACCAACGAATCCGGAGTGTTCTGAATATTGAAGGAACGAACATTCATCCCCAGGTATAAAAAACGCCCTTCTTTTTCATACGGATTATTCAATACCTGATTACGGGTCAGTATTTTTCCGCTGGCCGGATTCCAGATTCCCCTGCAGGCAGGAAACAACTCCATTAGTACCTCCACCCACGAAATCAAGAGTTCGCACCGTTGTTTATACTCCAGTCCGGCAGCTACAAAGTCCGAAATCATTAATTGATAGCGGCAGGAGTTCCATACCTCTTCCCATTCCGGACAATCCCACTGTTGGGTCTGTTCCAAACCACCTATCAGATCCGGTTGAATAGGAGATATATCTCCAAGCAATACCTGCGCCGGTACTGATGCATCCTTATATTTTACAGGAAATTGTTTGATCGCAAAGCTACTTAACCGGGCCTGGTCGCTTACAATATCTACCTCTCCTAATTTTTCAGTCAATTTTTCTTTTACCTGTTCAATAGAGGGATAGATAGTATCATCTTCAAAAAGCAGGAACATCATATAAACATTCCGAAAATCACCTTTTTGATCCAAATCCTGTTGTAAAATGCCCTCTGTTTTTTCTGTTTTCTTTTTGTCTTCCATAATTCTTACTATCCGGTTTATATTACAATACAAACATAATAATTATTCCTCTTTAAAATAATATTCAGATAAGACTTCCCGTACTTTATCGGGGGTCATTCGTCCATATATCTTTCCGCCAATAGACACTACCGGCGCCAGTCCACAGGCTCCAACACAACGAAGGGTGTCGAGTGTAAAAAGTCCGTCGGGGGTTGTTTCACCACTTTTTATATCCAATTGCCGTTCAAACTCTTCCAGTAATTTACCTGCACCTCTTACATAACAGGCTGTACCCAGACAGACAGATATGGGATATTTGCCACGGGGGGGTCATGGTAAAAAAAGAATAAAAGGTAACAACCCCATACACTTTAGAGACAGGTATACTGAGTTCGTTTGCTATTATTTCCTGTACTTCCTGAGGCAGGTAACCTATTATTTCCTGTACTGCATGAAGTATGGAAATCAATTCGCCGGGATCATTTTTGTGTTCCGCACAGATATGTTGTATATCCCTGAACTGTTGTAACGGTATATGTATTGTATCCATAAAGCTGTCCTCCATCGTTTATTCCTCTCCGGTATGTACTTTTTTCTTTCTGTCAAAATAGTGGGTATGTAACAGGGTATGCGCCCGTGGACCGCATGGTTCTCCCAGATATTCATCATATAGTTGAATGATATCCGGATTTTGATGGCTCTTCCGGATCTGTTTATTCCGGTCTTCTTCATACAGAGCCTGCGCCCGTTTACGCAACACCTTCATAGATCCACGGTGGAACGGTTGTCCACCCCCACCGATACAGCCTCCCGGACAGGCCATAATCTCAATCGCGTGGTAAGGAGATGTTCCGTTTTTCACCTCTTCAATCAGTTGCCGGGCATTACCCAGTCCGTGTGCTATACCTATCTTTACAGGTACACCATCAAAATCAATCGTTGCTTCCCGTATTCCGTTCATTCCCCGGAGTTTTTTAAAATCTATCTGTTCTGGTTCTTTTCCTGTAAAGAATTCATAGGCACTACGACAGGCTGCTTCTATAACACCTCCTGTTGTACCAAATATAACTCCTGCACCTGTTGATGTTCCCAACGGCGGATCAAACTCCCCATCCGGCAATTCTTTAAATTTGATATTTGCATACCGTATCAATCGTGCCAGTTCGCGGGTATAAATAGATACATCTACATCCGGATTCCCATCAACAGCAAATTCCGGCCGGCTGGCTTCATATTTCTTTGCAAGGCAAGGCATTACAGATACAACAAACAACCGTTTACGATTCACCCCCAGTTTTTCAGCAAAATAGCTTTTTGCAATTGCTCCAAACATTTGCTGAGGACTTTTTGCAGTAGAAAGATATCCTGTAAGTTCAGGATAATGCTGCTCCACAAAGCTCACCCAACCGGGGCAACAACTGGTCATTAACGGTAGCTGTACATGCTGGTCGCCCTGCAGGTATTTACTGATCCGCTGTAATAATTCAGTACCTTCTTCCATTATGGTAAGGTCGGCAGCGAAGTCGGTATCAAATACATAATCAAAACCTAACTGCCGCAGGGCCGATACCATTTTACCGGTAACTAATGTACCGGGTTCAAACCCAAAGTCTTTCCCTAAAGCCGTACGTACAGCTGGAGCAGTCTATGCTATAACTATTTTATCCGGATCGGTCAGCGCTGCCAGTACCTCATCCTGATTATTACGTCCGCTAAGAGCATTCACGGGGCAAATCGAAACACATTGTCCGCAATACGAACAGGTACTCCCTCCTATATCCTGTTCAAAAGCTGTAGACACCACAGACTGAAATCCACGGTTCACAGCAGATAAAGCTCCAACTGTTTGTATATTGTTGCACATGGTTTCGCAACGACGGCACATAATGCATTTATTCATATTACGCGCCATAGAAGGAGAACGCTCTATACGGAAAACAGACTGTTCTCCTTTGTAACGCATTTCACGGATACCCAGATCATGGGCTATATTCTGTAATTCGCAATAACCGTTTTTACTACAGATCAGACACTCAAACGGGTGGTTTGACAGGATCAGTTCCATGACTATACGCCGCGCATTCATTACACGCGGTGTATGCGTATGTACGACCAAACCTTCGGTACAGGCTGTTTTACAGGCCAGAGCCAGATTACGGCGTCCTTCTACCTCCACCACACAAATACGGCATGCCCCCGGGTTATTGATATAATCAAGATCCTTCAGTTTCATATAACAGAGCGTAGGTATCCGTATTCCCATACTTTTTGCCGCTTCCAGAATGGTTGTTCCTTCTGCTATTTCGACTTCCCGTCTATCTATTATTAATTTCATAAGCTTTCTCTTTTTTCTTAAAGTCCACCTTTAAGAGTTGGTTTAGGGTTTAAAAAGCATATACTGCTCCATACTTACATTTATCCAGACAGGCACCACACCGAATACAGGTGGTCGGGTCAATCACATGAGGGAATTTCCGTTCGCCACGGATCGCATTGGCCGGACAGGCCCGCGAACAAAGTGTACATCCGGTACAAATATCCGGATTGATGAAATATTGTGTAAGTGCCGGACATTGATGTGCCGGACAATTTCTATCCTGTACATGTGCAATATATTCGTCATAAAAATTATCTAATGTAGAAAGTACCGGATTGGGTGAGGTTTGTCCCAAACCACACAAAGCTGTATCTTTAATGACATATGCCAGATTTTTTAATTTATCCAGATCATTCATGGTACCTTTTCCGGATGTTATTTTCTCAAGCATTTCGTGCAGGCGGTTATTTCCTATACGGCACGGAGCACATTTACCACACGATTCTTCAACAGTAAAGTCCAGGTAAA
The DNA here is from genome assembly GCA_021203545.1 of Tannerellaceae bacterium. Classification (GTDB taxonomy): domain Bacteria; phylum Bacteroidota; class Bacteroidia; order Bacteroidales; family Tannerellaceae; genus UBA4116. The sequence goes on from JAJQAZ010000166.1 coordinate 10,750, forward strand.
ACTGAGCCACAGAGACCATACAGTCGTCTTCGTCCATTACAATCATGCCACCCGAGCCCATCATAGAGCCGGCAGCCGTCAGGTTACCATAATCAATCGGAAGGTCAAGATGTTTTTCCGTCAGGCATCCCCCGGAAGGCCCTCCTGTTTGTACGGCTTTGAACTTCTTACCGTCTTTAATTCCTCCTCCGATATCAAATATCACTTCCCGGAGAGTTGTTCCCATAGGAACTTCTACCAACCCTACGTTTTTTACCTTTCCAGCCAATGCAAACACTTTCGTGCCTTTACTTATTTCAGTCCCGACAGAAGCAAACCACTCAGCACCTTTCAGCAGAATCGCAGGGATATTGGCATATGTTTCTACATTATTGACGTTGGTAGGATATCCTTTATAACCTTCTACACTGGGAAAAGGAGGTTTAACAGTAGCCTCTCCCCGTTTGCCTTCCATACTATGGATCAAAGCTGTTTCCTCACCACAAACAAAAGCTCCGGCACCATACCGTATATGTATATCAAAAGAGAAACCCGAATTCAGGATGTTTTCGCCCAACAATCCCCTCTCCCGGGCCTGTTCTATAGCTGTACGAAGCCGTTCTACTGCCAGTGGGTATTCGGCACGGATATAGATCAACCCCTCCGATGCTCCGGTGCAGTAACCATTAATTGCCATCGCTTCGAGCACTGAATGAGGATCACCTTCCAGAATAGAGCGGTCCATAAAAGCACCCGGATCACCTTCATCCGCATTACATACCACATATTTTTGTACCGCAACCGTTTGCCGGGTAATTTTCCATTTCATACCTGTAGGAAAACCTCCCCCTCCCCTGCCACGGAGTCCGCTGCGGATTAATAGTTCTATGACATCATCAGGTGTTTGCATGGTTATAGCTTCCGCCAGGGCACGATATCCATCCGCAGCTATATAATCTTCTATATTTTCAGGGTCTATTACCCCGCAATTCCGTAGAGCGATTCTTATCTGCTTACGGCACGGATCCACGGTTTGGTTTAATGCTATTACTGTAGATGGGATCTGTCCGGAAAAGATAAATTCCGACAAAATATCTCCGGCTTTCTTTTTTGTTAAGTTACCGAATATAACGGGAATACAACCGGGTAGTGTTATTTCGACCGTAGGCTCCGCATAACAATATCCCATACAGCCGGTTTGTGCCAGGCCGGCTAATATTTCGCCCTTATCTATTGCCTTCTGAAAAGTATCCCATATGCCCTGAGCTCCGGCGGCCAGGCTACAGGTAGCCATAGATACTTTTATTACAGTCTCGCCAGCCATTATTTGAGCTTTCTTACAGGATAAGACAGATTGCCGGAGTTCACTCAGATGGGCTATGTTCTCAAGTTTATTCATGGCGTGATTTTTAAGGTCATTTTAACGTTACATTCCAAACAAACATAGCAAATTACCTTGTAAAATCCAAATGAATACAGTAAACTTGCATTCGCAATAAAAACAGGGATAACAAATGCTTAATAAAATAAAGGCGCTGCTACAGGAAGTAGAAGAGATGAAAGCAGCCAATGCGGAGGAGTTAGAGGCTTTACGGATTAAATACCTGAGTAAAAAGGGTGAAATATCCGCACTGATGAATGATTTCCGCCATGTTGCCGCCGATCAGAAACGGGAAGTAGGTAAATACCTGAATGAACTGAAAGAGAAGACCCAGAATAGGATCAATGAACTGAAAGAGGAGTTTTCGAATACACAGACAGTAAATGATGATATCGACCTGACCCGGACAGCCTATCCGGTTTCTTTAGGAACCCGCCATCCGCTTTCCATTGTTAAAAAAGAGATATGCGACATCTTCGGACGTCTGGGATTCAGTATCGCTGAAGGTCCGGAAATTGAAGATGACTGGCATGTGTTCTCGGCTTTGAACTTTGCGGATGATCATCCGGCACGTGATATGCAGGACACTTTTTTTATTGGCCATAATCCTGAGATATTGCTTCGTACACATACGTCTTCGGTTCAGGTTCGTGTCATGGAGAAACAGCAGCCTCCTATCCGTATTATTTGTCCCGGACGGGTATACCGTCACGAAGCTATTTCGTATCGTGCGCATTGTTTTTTCCATCAGGTAGAAGCTTTGTATATAGATAAAGATGTTTCTTTTGCCGACCTGAAACAGGCTCTGTTGTTTTTTGCAAAAGAGATGTTTGGCCCGGAAACAAAAATAAGGCTGCGTCCCTCTTATTTCCCCTTTACTGAGCCTTCAGCCGAAATGGATATATCCTGTAATCTTTGCGGAGGTAAAGGATGTCCGTTCTGTAAATACACAGGCTGGGTGGAGATTCTGGGATGTGGTATGGTCCACCCGAATGTACTTGAAAACTGCGGTATCGACAGTAAAGTCTATTCAGGGTATGCACTGGGAATGGGTATTGAACGAATAACAAACCTAAAATATCAAGTAAAAGACTTACGCTTGTTCTCGGAAAACGACGTTCGTTTCCTGAGGCAGTTTGAGTCTGCGAATTAATATTGTAAACCTAAAAATCATTACCATGCTCCCCCGGACTTTTTAACCGGGTCCGGGGGGGGAAACACATAAGGAGTCATGTATGATACAGGTTTTACTTTTATTATCAGGAGGTGCTATCGGCACAGCATTCAGATACGGGATATCGGTATGGGTTCAACGATTTATGGATCATCCGTTTCCGTATGGGATTCTTTCCGTTAATATTTTAGGCTCTCTCTTTATCGGCTTCTTCTGGAGCCTATCCGAAGCATTTGCATTCTCTCCCCATACAAAAATATTTCTGTTTACCGGATTCTTCGGTGGATTTACAACTTTCTCGACCTTTACACTGGATACAATGAACCTGATGAAATCAGGCGACTACAAATTAGCTTTATTCAATTTATTAGCCAGTAATATACTGGGTATTCTTGCTGTATTTCTGGGGTATATCCTTGGAAAACAAGCTGTAAACATAATCAAATAAACAACTAACACATGAAGAAAAAAGAACGTTACGAAGGTGTGCTTAACTGGTTTCAACAGAATGTTCCAGTTGCAGAAACAGAGTTGGACTATCTGACTCCATACCAATTATTGATAGCAGTGATCCTGTCTGCTCAATGTACGGACAAACGGGTGAATATGATTACTCCTGCCCTTTTCGATGCTTTTCCTGCTCCGGAAGTATTAGCAGCAACAACCCCGGAAGTGGTTTTTGAATATATAAAAAGTGTATCTTACCCCAATAATAAATCGAAGCATCTGGTTGGTATGGCAAAGATGCTGATGGAAGAGTTCGACGGCGAGGTGCCTTCTGAAATAGACCAATTGATAAAGTTGCCCGGGGTAGGGAGAAAAACGGCTAATGTTGTAGTTTCAGTTGTTTTTAATAAGCCCGCCATGGCTGTAGATACGCATGTTTTCCGGGTGTCAAACCGGATAGGGTTGACCGATAATAGTAAAAGTCCGTTAGAGACCGAACGGGAACTGGTTAAACATATTCCGGAAAATCTTTTGTCGATTGCCCATCATTGGTTAATTTTACATGGAAGATACACCTGCCTGGCCCGCAAACCCAAATGTGAGATATGCGGCTTAAAGCCCTGGTGTAAATACTTCCGGAAACAAAAATGAAGGAATACAAAAAAGAGATTATTATTTGTATTATTGCCCTGATAGCCGCAGGGGGAGCATTCTGGTACTTTACTTATTCCATTCAACAGAGAAAAAAGGCCGGACAGGCTGAACTTTTACATTTTGCGGGCTCTAAAGCTACTGCTTTGTTACGGATTAACCGTATATCTCTTTTTGAAGGCGTTATTTCAGGAAATCCCGCACTTACGGATAGTTGGCAGCAATATATACCGGAAGCCTTCCGTACGATACTACATAATCAACCGGAACACTCTCCTGCTCTCTTTTCATTCTCTCCACAGGGAGTTATATTCTATGCACATACAACTAATGTACACGCCGGTCTTATGAAAGACAGGATTCTTCCTTCTGTTTTCCCCTGGTATCCGCCTTATAGCTATGAAAAGTATGGAATCCTTTTCTCTTATTATACAGATACGGACAACCGCTTTTTCGGATGTTATCATATTAATGGTGTATGGGTAGGCAGCTACAGCCGGAAATTGCTGGAAGAATCGGCGCGGTGCTACCTGACCGGCCGGGACAGGCTACAACTGCAGGAAAACGCATATAATATTGATCCGGAATCGCCGGCAAATCTTTATCTGCGAAGTGAACTGTTGAATCTTTGTTTTCAAGAAGAGGATAAACCGGCATGGATGTTAACCGATTACTGGATTAATAGTGATATCTTTATTGGTAAGAGTAATATTTGTCTGTTTACGACCTTTCCCAAAGAGGTTGTACCGGAAGAGTGGGCAGATGTTCTCAGGGAAACATTTACAGATAGAATAAACAGTTTTATTCCGGGAATTAACCTTCAGTACCAGTTACCGGAACAGGAAGATCCCGAAGATATATTCTTTTATACAGCCTGTACACCCGGTCATTAAGAGAGTTCTATTACAGGCCCGTCATAAACGAAAAGAAGAGGATGTTCCAAAAGTCTATATGCTCTTTTATAAAGTTACAGATTGTAAGTCCGAGGGCTTGAACCCCGAAGCGGCATAACCGTCAGGTTAAGATAAAACTCTTTGTCATTTAATAATTTCAGCCGCATAGCGGCATTCTGTTTATAGCCCCGGTGCGGAAGCCCGAGGTTGGGGAATGTTAGTAAAAAGCGCTCCATAGGAGTGCTCTGTTACAAATGCCGGCTAAACGTCCGGAACAATCCTTCCCTGCGCTTCTGCACAGGGCTATGAACAGCACGCCGCTACGCGGCTGATACAAACCTAATAATAAACTAATTTATCTAAACCTAACGGCTATGCCTTTTAGGGTTATTATAAAGTGGTTTACTTTTGGAACACTCACTTCTTTTTAGCAAAGCTGCTTTTTATTTTTTCAACAAGAACTGTTCGGCACGTCCCGGAGTGAAAAGTTCCCACAGAGATGCTACTGTCCAGCCCGGAGCAAAAATATTGTTGTAATATCCTTTTCCATTACGTCCGTAATCCCAATTCGTATGCTGTACGACTTCCGGATAATAGCCTACTTTTGCAACACCACACATATGGCCTTCATAAGGCAGTAACTGGCGCATGGAAGTAGATATAACTTCCGCAAAATCGGAGAAGCGGGGCTCATTGTAGTATTTACAGAGCCAATGCAATACGTCGGCAAACTCAAAATAAATACATCAATATGGTTATTCTCTACCGACACATTCCCCCAACCACGGGTTTCCAGGCCAATATCTCTCAACATCTGTCCTTCGGCAAAAGGAACATCCCAGGTGTAATACCATGACAAAGCAAAATAAGAAGCTTTCCTGGCTAATTCGGCGTAGTGTGCCTGCTCTTTTCCTTTAGTTACCAAAGCTAAATAGTAAGCAGCCGTAGCAGCATACAGAGAAGCCTCTTTATCCTCGCAATTGGCATCCAGAGTAGACGAGAAATAATCGGCTTTGGATATTAACTCATTTTCCAGATATTCTACAGTACGCTTTGCACTTGTCAGATAACGCTTATCATTGAAATATTTGGATGCCATGACCAAAGGTAATGTTGCCGAAGGTGTACTGCCCCCACTGGCATCTACGATTGTAAAATCGTCTTTGAATTTGCGCGGAAAGCTGCCGTCTTCATTCTGAAGTTTGAGGAAGTTATCGAGCATGCTTTTGATACGTTTCTCCCATTCGGGATGTGTACGTTTCTGCTGCTTCTCGTAATTCAGATAGTTAAGAATCGCATATACCCCTTCGGATTGACGGCGGATGCCGTGGTTGGGCTCTTTGAAACCACGATCATAGTGCACCACTTCATTAAAGAATCCGGCGGGTGAGAAACCGTTCTGAAGGTATGTATCAAAAATACTATTGGCATCGTTTACCAGTTCCGGACGATTCTGCAATGTTCCGTATTCAAGGGCATTGAAAGCATTGAGTAAAGTACGCCCTACAAAACCTACTTCCGCAACATCGGTATTGTCACATGTGGCAGTCTCCAACTCCACACCGGAATAATAATGTGTAGGGGTAGTGTTGACATAGCTTTCTATAAAAAAGTTACTCATTACTTCTTTCATAATGTCTACCGTATAGGGAGTATCCACTGGTTTAGGATTGTTGGTATCATAGCTATACTCCCAGGTACGCTGCACACATTCTGAGAAATCAGCGGCATCCCGTTCAGACAATTCCCAGGTCATGGAAATACTATCGCCCTTGCGAAGCAACTGGAAAGCCTCTACAGCAGGAGCCAATGTCAGTTTACGGACATAGGTTTTCGGAGCTTCTTTATAAGGGAAACCATAAGCCAGTACGGTCATTCCATCTACATTCTCAAAACCGGTATAACCGATAGATGTCTCGCCGGACAGAATAACCTCTCCCTCCTTATGAGTAGCCAGCGCATCTTTATCAAATTTGTCAAGGCGGATAACCGAGATGGATTTGCTCTCAACCGGGTTAAAAGCTGCTGTTAACGGGGTACTCAAACGGTCTTCACGCACCAGCCAACTGTCAGAAGTATGGAAGGAGGGAGCCTCTTTGGGTGAACGCAAATTCCGGCGATACCAAAAACCAGGCATATAGAACTGGCTGTCTGAGTGTTTGTAGCCGGTTTTTACCTGTTCCCCGTAGTTGAAGTATACATTTTCAACTGCTTTGAGAGTGACGGTGATACGTTTACCACCATTCACATCCTGTACCTGCCGGGTAATTTCTACCGGGATCGCTTCGGAAGCCGGGCTATTATAAATACCCTGTGCTGACTTTTGAAGTGTGAGGGGATAACTCCGGGCGTCGTTTCCCGGTACTTTTAACGAAATGGAAGCTGTTATTTCTTCTCCGCTTCCGTTTGCCGCTTTGGCTACACACATAATGCTACTTAGCAGCATCATGGTTACGAACAATTTGTTTACTTTCATTGATTGTTTTTTTTAATAGACCTGATAGGGTGTGATGATGTTTCCGGCATCTACGGATATTTTATAGATTCCGTTGACTCCCTTCTCGCGAATCAGCGGAACGATACGTGTTTGCCGTGCATCCGGGTCAGTATCCCACACATGGTACACATAATAGAATTTGCCATCTTTGCCTTCAAATACGTCTCCGTGGCCGGCTCCTTTTTCGCCTACGATGTCGCGGCGGATAATAGGATTACCTGAATATTTTGCCCAGTGTCCTGTTGGCGAGGGGGCTGTGGCATAGCCTACGGCATAATCCGGATCTTTATAGTGGTTGGCTGAATAGAAGAGGTAGTAAACGTCGTCCCACTTAATTACTGTGGGGCCTTCCATGATCATACTGCTATCATAGTTAAACATGCGTTCCCAGGGTTGGGTAAGTTCCAGACATTTTTTCAGCGTACTTTGATCAATGGTTCCGGTTTTTATGTCGAATTCTGCTACCCAGAGAAAGTTACCACCGCTAAAACGTACGTGATAAAGGTAATATTTTCCATCATCGTCTTTGAAAAAGAAAGGATCTATATTGCCTACTGAATCGTCTATGGGTACTGCCTTATCTTGCGTAAAAATACCTGTTATGGCATCTGCTTTAGCTATTGCTACCCGCTCATTAGCCGTATACAGAAAATAGTATATTCCGTCTTCCTTATACCACTGTGGTGCCCAAAAGCCCGATGTGCCAAAAGCAGTTCCCCATTCCTGTCCCAGAATAAAACGGTAGGTTTCCATTGTACCGGTAGTCCACTCCTGCAAATCGTCAGACATCAGAATGGTAAACCAGCGTGATGATTGATTACTGATTTGTGAAGTACCCGTCATATAATAAGTTCCATTATCCAGAAAAATGGTTGGGTCAGCATAATAAATGTTCTGCGTTTTCTGCGTAGTCGTACCGTCACCACCATCTTCGTCCGGCACGTTATTTTCCGAGCAGGAAGTTCCACAGGAGCAGAAAGATAACATGGAAGCTAACATCCATAAACATTTCATATTCATACTCTATTGATTTTTATTTATTTAATTTTTTATTTGTTTATTACCGGAACATCTACTTTGGTTGAAGCCTGTCCGGCAAATGCTCTGCCGCATAATTCCCAATCCACCCTGTCTTTTGATTCGGTATATAGGTAGAGTTTCATTTGCAGGATTATTGTATGATACAAAAGAGGGGCTGACTGCCCCTCTCTTATTTTCAATATTTCCGAAAAACGGAATTAATTATAACCCGTATTTTGCTTGAGGTGGTCTATTTGTACCGCATTGGCAGGGATAGGTAGTATCCAGTAGTTATCACCTCCCCAACTATAAGAGTAAGTCACCCTACCCCACCATTGGGCCATACCATTTACTTTAGTTGGGCCGTACCCTGTAATATTACCATCGGCATCTCTTATGGGATCTTTGTCGTCAGTCATAGCAAATTTCAGATCTTTCCATGTTTTCCAGCGAAGTTCGTCGAAGAATACTACGTCTTCAGCTAACAGTTCCCAGTGGCACTCTTTCATGATGCGCTCTTTCAGGTCCTCTTTACCAGATACCTGAGTATAGGCGTTGGAGTTTAGCGGTTGCGCACCGGCACGAGTGCGTACTTCATTGACTTTCTCGATAGCAGCATCCATTTCCCCCATTTCGTTTAAAGCTTCTGCCCACAACAACAGGATCTGTCCGTAGCGGATGAGCGGAAGGTCTACTGCCGAATAGGTGGTAACAATTTCCATACCTTCACCTACAAACTTACGGTTCGTGTAGTAGGCCATTGCAGTGATGTCGGTAGCGTAATCATATTCGGGAGCATGAAGCGTACGGTAAGGGAAACGATACGTGTAGCCCATCGATGATCCGGTGAAACCTCCTGAGTAGGTACTATAAGGTGTTACAATTGATGCTGCAAGGCGCGGGTCACGATTTTCATAGGCCTTTAGTATCCGGGCTTCGTTGCCATCCGGAAGGTACCTGGACATGTCGGCTCCATTCGCCCTGGCATTTTCAATTTCTGTTTCTGTAAGGTTATTACGATAGAAATACACGGCACGCTCTGTAGGAGTCATGCTGCTGTAACCGGGAAGGTAATCATCCCAATTGAAAGGACTTCCGTCAGCATTCTCGTACGAGTCTACAAAGCGGGGGTTGATAATATAGTTCGTCCAGCCGATACCTACACCTGAACCGTCGTTCGGCAGCGTACGACTTCCATAATGTTTATTCTTATGATGAGAACTGGCCCAGTCATCGGCGTCTGTACATTGGATAGAGAAAATCATTTCCTCGCAATGTTCGTTTGCTAATTTGAACAATTGTCTGTACGAGTCCGAACCACTGTCTGTGTAAAGAGAGTGACCGCAATTTTTTACTGCTTCAAAGTCCCTGGCTGCGCCCGGAAAATCTTTCTTCCACATGTGAATCATACCACGGAGGGCGTAAGCAGCACTTTTAGTTACATGTCCGTAGTCATTATCGCTGCTTTTATATATATCCGGAAAGTCATTATCGTCAATACAAAGCGTAAGATCCGTAATCAGTTTATCCCACATCTGATCCTGTGTGAGTTGCTCTGCATCCCTGGTCTCATCCGGGTCGATAACTGCCATCGTATAATAGGGAATATTTCCGTAGAGGGCATTCAGGCGATAGTAAAAAAAGGAGCGCAAGAAGCGGGCTTCCGACATTAGGCGTGATTTGGTACTCTCTTCCATATCCGGAACGTTAGGCATATTTATAAGTACATCATTGGCACGGAAAATACCTTGATAATACACTTTCCACCAGCGGTTACTTCCGCGGTCGTTGCTGGATGTGTTGTTGCCCAACAGTGGGCCAAATCCACCGATCCAGTTGGCATCCAGATCCATCATGCTTGACCAACAATCCCACCAGCCGAGCCAGGCATCGTTATATCCGTAATACAAGGTGTTGTAAACACCATTTATGGTCTGTTCAGCCATAGTAGGATTCTCCCATATGGAACCGGAGTCTCCCTGGTCCAGCGGTGTTAAGTCCATATCTACGCATCCCATGCATAAACCTAATCCGGCAGTTAGCACCAGGTGTCCATATAATTTTTTGATTGTATTTTTCATTAAATCATCTCCTCTTTTTAGAATGTAATATTAATACCGAAAGCATATTGACGTATAGGAAGATAACCATCCCCTGCAACCATTTCCGGGTCAATTCCCTTGAACTTGGTGATGGTCAGCAGGTTTTCACCTGTAGCATAGATGCGCAGGTTCTGCACATACAATTTTTCCATCCATTTGGCAGGGAACGTATATCCAATAGTCAGATTCTTTAACTTCATATAATTACCATTGTGTAAATGTAATTCGCTGAAAGTTTCGGTCTGGGCAGTACCGCCGATAGTAAGACGTGTATTTTCGGAGGTTGTATTGGTACGCGGATCTGAAGGATTTGCCGGATCGTAGAAGTAATGGTCGTAAGCCACATCTTTTCCAATACCGTAACCACGGGTCAAACGGGTACTATTCAAACTCTGATCCCACCATCTAATCTGGAAACCTGCAGAGCCTGCCCAGGCCATAGACAGGTCAAATCCTTTCCATGATGCACTCGCCTGCAAACCAAAGTAATATTTCGGTGTTGCCGAATATCCCATAAAGTCGCGATCGTCGTCGCTACCGTAAATACCGTCGCCGTTCAAATCGTCATAGATAACGTCACCATACCAGATTCTATTCTTGTCGATCCCATTGGCAGGATAAAACTGATAGCCCTTATCCATCATCGCCTGTAACCAGGCCATATCCTGCTCGGTGCGAATCATACCATCCTTGGGACCGCCGTTAAGATTCACCGAACCATCGCTGTTAAAATGATTACCACTTCCTTTATAGAGTTTGAGGCCATACCATTCTTTTATGCGATGCCCTTCGATAACCCGGTCGTCACCACCTGTGGATACGTCACCAATATTGGTATAATAATTTCCATCTGCTCCCCAGCCACGATCTAATACACTTTTGTAATTTGTTACTTTATTGTTATTAAGCGAGAAATTACCGCTCACGCTATAATGTAAATCTCCTACACGGTCTTGCCAACTCAGTGTCATTTCGAAACCTTTGTTGGTCACTTCAGCGATGTTCTGGAATGGAGAGCCAAATTCACCCAATGTTGTGGTCAGATCCGGTTGGTAAAGAATGCCATCCGTTACCTTGTTATACCACTCAATGGTAGCGTTTAAGCGTTGATTCAGCGTGGTAATGTCCAAACCGATATTAGTTACGGCTGTTGTTTCCCATTGTAAATGGATGTTGGAGAATGAAGACATTCCAAAGCCGGAACTCAGGTTGTCGCCAAACACGTATTTCTTCACATCATACAGAGATTGGTATGCGTAATACTGATTGACGTTATTCCGGTCCTTGATTGTGCTGTTACCCAATTTACCCCAGGACGCACGCAGTTTCAGGTTATCGAAATAATTGAAATTATTTTTCATGAAAGCCTCTTCCGAGATACGCCAGGCAGCGGAGAAAGAGGGGAAAGCCCCCCACCGGTTGTCCTTTGCGAAACGGGAAGAACCGTCGTAACGTATATTCGCTTCGAATAAATAGCGCGAATCATACGCATAATTCACACGTCCAAACCATGAACGGGTAGCCAATTCTCTGGTATAACCTTTAATAAAGCTGGGTTCCGTCATCGCGTCAAAGTCGGTCAGGTTGGGATATACCATCCCTTTCTTAGCAATATCTACTTCGCTCTTCCACCAGCGGTATTCTTCATAACCGGCCAGTGCAGAGACATCGTGCTTATCGGCAAACGTCTGGCTGTAAGTCAACACGAAGTTGCTCTTCCAGTTTTGTGTATAATCCCGCCAGTCATATACCTGGCTTTCCGCCAGCTCTGCCGATGTAGCAGGGTGGTTGGTCACAGTAGCGGTCTGGAAGTTCATACGCGGTTTATAGTCCGAATCGTATAATGTGTGTTCATTACGATAGTTGTCGTAATAGAAGTTATAGGTAAAGTTGAAGTGATCTAAGAAGTCCACTCTCACATAGGGGTTCACATAAAACTGGGTTTGCTTCTTGCTACCTTCCTGTGTGTCGATGAAATAAAGGGGGTTGGTTGTCGAGGCATCTTCTTCCGTAGAGGACACAGATCCATAATAACCGTCATAATAAGGATAGGTACCCGGGTTAGCTTTTTCATTTCCACACTGGTCAGGTTGTCCACGTTGTTACGTTGCTGATCGGTGTGATATCCCCATGCACGGAACCCAGCCGTAAGGAACGGATTGACTTTCGTTTCTATGTTTGAACGCATGTAATATTTTTTCATGCCGGAGTTGGGAGCAATACCCGGATTGTCCACAAAAGTAGTACTGAAACTGTATTTCGTGCGCTTTTCCGAACCTACTACGGAAACGGTGTGTTCCTGCATCCACTTAGGATCGTAAAGCACGTCGTACCAATCGGTGTTTGGATAGGCTATATAGTTAGGATAACCCGAAGCAGAAATGCCGTTGGGGTCTTTTTCAGCCGCACGCCATGCAGCAATATTACTATCACTGTATAATTTGGCGGTACCACTACCTTCGGCCGCTTCGTTAAAGAATTCCATATAGTCTGCATAGTTAGATATCTGCCGTATCTGCTTGGCAGGTGTGTTCAACGAGAACTTACCGGAGTAGGATACATTGATTTTACCCTCTACTCCTCCCTGCTTAGTAGTAACTAAGATAACACCGTTTGCAGCCCGGTTACCATAAATCGCACATGAAGCAGCATCCTTCAAAATGGAGATAGTTGCAATATCATTCGGGTTAACCTGATTCAGACCCATTTCCATACCATCTACCAACACCAACGGTCCGGCTTCATTCAGCGTACCTGTACCACGAATTGTAATGTTTGATTTTTCTTCGTTTGGTTTCGCCCCTGTACTCATCACGTTCAAACCGGCGGCCATACCTGAAAGTGCATTCGCCACTGTGGTAACAGGACGTGAGAGTGCCTGTTCTTCAAAATTAACCGTAGATACGGAACCCGTCAGGTTGACTTTCTTTTGTGTACCGTAACCCACTACTACTACTTCGTTCAATAACTAGGTATCGTCCCTCATTACTACATGTATCAGACTACCATTGAACGTGTGTTCCTGGGCTACCATACCCATAAAAGAGAACACAATAACGTCTCCCACCTTTCCGGTTAAGGTGAAATTTCCGTCGAAATCTGTTACGGTACCTGTCGTTGTACCTTTGATAATGGCTGTTACACCGATCAGCGGCTCACCGTCTGTATCTACCACCGTACCGGTGATGTTGCCGTTCTGTGCATAGGTAGCAACAGCAAACATTGCAAAGAAAAAAACTAAGATTTTCTTGATCATTTTTATAGAATTAGATTTTAAAACTATGTGGAAACCTACCTCCACATTTAATTGTGTTTTGCAGAAAGTGATTGGTTACTTCTGCCAGGAATCAGACATTGATTAAGAATTGTTACGTCATAGGCATAATAGCATTATAAAGTTTGTTGACGAATGCAAAAATATCCGCAGAAAGCTAAAAAGGATATAACTATTTATTCAATCTATACAATTATAAATCCAAAAAACCGCTCTGGAAGAGGATTCATAGGGGTTTTGGTTGGATTGTTCTATTTTAACAAATTATTGATCTATCATTTCACAAAGTCTTTAGGTAAAATTCCAAACTGCTTCTGAAAACATTTGGAAAAATAAGAAGGAGTATTGAAGCCTGTCATGTAACAAACCTCATTGATTTTACACTCTCCTTCTTTCAGGAGCTGTGCTGCCTTCTTCAGCCGTTCCAGCCGGATATAATCATTCGGGGTCATATCCAGTATCCCTTTTATCTTCCGGTTCAAACTCGAGCGACTCATATTCAGCAAACCCGCCATATCATCCAAACAGAAATCAGGATTTTGCATATTGTTAACAACCACATCCTTCAATGTTTTAAGGAAAGTTTCATCCGCCTTTGTCATTGCCATACTACCCGTTTGCACAAAAGGAGAGCTGGCAAAAGAATTCCACAGTTTCTCACGCTTATTCAACAGGTTGGCCACACAAACTTTCAGATATTCCACAGAGAATGGTTTCTCCAGAAACACATCGGCCCCCAGCTTCATACCTTCAATCTTAGCCTGGAGTGTTGTTTTGGCTGTCAATAAAATAATCGGTATATGACTATACTCAAGCTCCGACTTGAGGTGTTCGCATAACTCTAATCCATCCATTTCGGGCATCATGATATCCGTAATCACTAAGTTTACCACATGTTCCTTTAGTACTGCCAAAGCATCCAATCCATTCGTTGCAGTCAGTACATGATATTCCGACGATAGTTGCTTTACAATAAACTTCTGCATCTCCGGGCTATCTTCGACTACCAAAACAGTACTGCGGTGGTTCCCGGAAACAGGTCCTGTTTCACTTTCCACAGAAAACGCTTCATTAATCGCTGTTTCTTTATGTGCTATAGTTACCGTTTGTGCATGTTGGAGCGGAAGTGACAACAAAAAGCAGTTGCTTTCCGTCTGGTCTTCCATACACAAAACACCTTCATGAAGTTCAGCCAGCGAACGGGCCAAAGCAAGTCCTATTCCGGTACCGGGCACAGCCTGTAGCGCACCGGTCTTATACTGTATAAAGGGTTTGAAGATTTCCTCACGCATCTCCGGCGGGATCACAATGCCATCGTTACATACGGAAAGTAAGAATCTTTCATCTTCTGCAGATAGTACAATATGTATATAAGTATCCGAATATTTTATCGCATTGGTAAGCAAATTGCTGATTATTTTGGTAAGTGCCTCCCGGTCCACCGAAGCGTACAAATTTTCAGGAGCATCTATAGTCATCGTCAAATTTTTCTCACGTGCCAGAGGCTTGAAACGCCTGTAAGTTTTCTGCAAGAGATCCGACACATCGCACTCCACAAAGCTTAACTGAAACCCCTGCATCTCTGTTTTCCGGAAATCAAGCAGTTGATTCACCAAATCGAGCAGCCGGTTAGTATTCAGGTCCATTGTTTCCAAATCCTCCCTGATGTCGTCCGAAACCGACCGGGATGTCAATACATTTTCCAACGGGCTTTTTATGAGTGTAAGTGGTGTGCGTATCTCATGGGCCACATTCGTAAAGAAGTCTATTTTTGCTGTATACAATTCTCTTTCCTTCTCCCGTTCAAAGGCATCCATAAGCTGCCGGTGCTTTTGTAGGGTACGCCTCCTGAAATAGATAATTACGACAACCAGAGAACAAATACCCAATACTATATAAATCGCATATGCCCAGCCGGATAAATAGAATGGAGGCCGGATACGTATATCAAGAAAGCGCTCCATCTGATTCCACTTACCGTCGCAGTTGGAGCCTTTTATACGCAAGGTATACTTCCCATAAGGAAGGTTCGAATAATTAATGACGGAATTTCGTCCTACTGTATACCACTCACGGTCAAAACCTTCCAGTTTATATTCCAACCTATTCATTTCCGGTGCCTGATAGCTTAAGGCTGCTACGTGGAAAGAAAAAGAGTTCTGATTGGCATCCAACTCTATGCAATCCGCATAGGTAATGCTTTTCTCTAAAGGAGAATCCGGACTGTTTACCGAAATACGTTTGTTAAACAGGAAGAAATCTGTAATTACTACCGGAGGAAGAAAACTGTTCTCGACAAAAGATTCCGGATCAAAAGAAATAAAGCCATTGATACTTCCCAGATAAATGCGTCCATTATTGTCAATATAGCCCGATTGAAAATTAAACTGGTTGCTTAACAATCCATTAGCCGTAGTATACACATGCCTGCTCTCCGTATCCGGGTTAAAACAAACCAGACCATGATTAGTCGTTATCCACAAGTTTCCCCGTTTGTCTTCAATCATTTTATAGATTGTATTACCCGGAAGCCCCTTCAACATATCATAACGGGTAAAGTTATCCGTCTCCGGATTATAACGGCAGACTCCTTCTCCCAAAGTCATGAACCATAACTGCTTCTTACTGTCTTCATAGATACTGATTACTTTATTATAGGAAAGAGAGGCTGAATCACTCTCGTCGGATACATAATTCTTCCACTGTTGGTTCCGGACATTGTAGCAGAACACCCCATTGGAGAAAGTGGCAACCCACACATTTCCACTAAAATCTTCCAGAATATTGTAAGTAAACATATTCTTTAACTGAGGGATCCGCATAAAGTTATCCATAGAACGATTATATTTTAACAAACCGGATGTAGTACCTATCCAGATCTCGCCCGTAGTGGTCCTGCAAATCGTAAAAACATCATTGGCAACCAAAGAATTTTCACTCTCGTCTTTAGTATAATTCTTTACCTGCCCGGTACGCAGATTAACCCGGTTCAGCCCGCCGGAAAAAGTGCCTACCCACAAATCATCCCCATCCAGGCAAAGACCATGAACATTCTGATGAATGGCAGGATGTTCAAAGGGAATTATCTTTCCGCTTTCCGGATCGTAATTAAATAAACCTTTGTCTTCGGTACCTATCCACAAAGTGCCATCATTACTCTCACAGATTTCACGCACACGACGGCCAAAGTAGCTAAGATTGTCTCTCGGATAGAATTTGTCAAAATAAGTCCACTGATAAGGACAATAGTTTATCCCACCGAAATAGGAACCTATCCACATGCCGTTTTCTTTGTCACAGCAGAGTGAATAAATGGCTTTGTCCGACAATGCATACGAATCATCCTGATTGGGTACTGTCAGGTGGGTAATCTTGTTATTTGTCAGGTTGTAGATATACAGACCGGACTCCGTACCTATCCACAATTCATCATCAGACCTGAACTGCAGAGTCCTCACATATGTATCCAGTAGTTTTCGGGTCTTGCCGTTGGTAAGGTTTATCTCAGTCAAGCCATTGAGCGAAGCTGTATAAACACAGTTATGAGGTCCGTTGACCTGCCAGTTTATGATGTCATTTTTGAAAACTTCATTTCCATCCGCATCCCTGAATGGTTGCAGGGGAACGTCAAAGTTATTATCTGTATAATAAAGATTATCTGCATATAAAGCTACCCAGCAGGAGTTCCCGTTCAGCCAGAAGCAGTTCACGTTGACGGATCCCGATTCATACAGATGATTCAGGTGTTTTTCTTCCGCCTTATAGCAAAATAATCCCTGATTCTCGACCGATATCCAGATATTATTAGCTTCATCGCTACCAATCATAGTAACAAAATCCCGGATGATACTACCCTTATCGCTTGCCTTATTGAAAGCGGTAAAAGTATCCAATACAGGGTCATAGATATAAACTCCGCCGTCGGTTCCAATCCAGATATTACCCTGGCAATCCTCATAAAGCGCAGTTATAAAATTTTTACTCAAACTGGAGTTTTCTTTCCTATACACCCGGAAAGACAATCCATCATAACGGTTCAGGCCATCTTTGGTTCCAAACCACATAAAACCTTTCCGGTCCTGTAAAATCTGGTATACAGTATTCTGCGAAAGGCCATTCCGGATATCCAGGGTTTTGAAATAATAGTGGTCAGCATTTTGTGCATAAACGGCTCCCATAGTCCATACGCACAAACAAAAGAAAAACTTTAGTATTATTCGTTTTATGATCATGTTTTAATTGATAGTGATTCACACCGGTTTTTAGAATACATATTCCGGCTATACCCAGTGACTCCGGTGATAGAAACCACTCAATATGCTGTTTAGGATAGAATTAAAGAAAGAATGATTTTTTCATAACCGGTAAATTTAAAGGTTTGGAATACTTTTAATAAATATATAGAA
>JAJQAZ010000104.1:0-9610 GCA_021203545.1 Tannerellaceae bacterium
GAAATGGACATGTATATAATTATGCCGATTGTAACTTTAATCGTCGGTGCCCTGCTAATATGGCTTTATATGCGGTTCCTCTTAAAATCCCGGTATAATTCGATTATCAGGGAGGCAGAAAAGGAAGCTGAAGTTATTAAGAAAAACAAACTCCTCGAAGTGAAAGAGAAGTTTATCCACCTCAAGGCTGATCTTGAAAAACAGGTGGCAGCGCGAAACTCTAAAATTCAGTCTGTAGAGGCTAAACTGAAACAGAAAGAGTTGACCATTAATCAGCGGCAGGAAGACCTGCAACGGAAAAATAACGAAGTAGATGCAATTAAAGAAAACCTGAATGCGCAGCTTGATCTGCTGGATAAGAAAAAACAGGACCTTGACAAACTGCATAAAAAACAGGTAGAGCAACTGGAAGTACTTTCCGGACTATCTGCAGAAGAGGCAAAAGAACGCCTGATAGAATCCCTTAAAGAGAAAGCCAAATCAGAATCAGCCTCGTATATTAACGAGATTGTGGAAGAGACTAAGATGACGGCCAATAAAGAGGCTAAAAAGATTGTTATCCAATCCATACAACGGGTTGCAACTGAAACCGCTATCGAAAACTCAATCACTGTTTTCCATATTGAATCGGACGAAATCAAAGGACGTATTATCGGACGTGAGGGACGGAATATCCGTGCTTTGGAAGCTGCAACAGGTATCGAGATTGTTGTAGATGATACTCCGGAAGCAATTGTACTATCCGGTTTTGACCCGGTACGTCGTGAAGTAACCCGTCTGGCATTGCATCAATTGGTGCAGGACGGACGTATCCACCCGGCCCGTATCGAAGAAGTGGTTTCCAAAGTGAAGAAACAGGTAGAAGAAGAGGTGATCGAGACGGGTAAACGTACGGTAATTGACCTGGGTATACATGGGTTGCATCCTGAACTGATCCGTATGATCGGTAAAATGAAATACCGTTCATCTTACGGACAGAACCTGTTGCAGCATGCCCGCGAAACAGCTAACCTTTGTGCGGTAATGGCTTCTGAATTAGGATTGAATCCAAAGAAAGCCAAACGTGCGGGATTGCTCCATGATATAGGTAAAGTGCCTGATGATGAGCCCGAATTGCCACACGCAATTTTAGGTATGAAGTTGTGCGAAAAATATAAAGAGAAAGCGGATATCTGTAACGCGGTAGGTGCTCACCACGATGAAGTGGAAATGCAGACTTTGCTTGCGCCGATCGTACAGGTTTGTGATGCTATTTCCGGAGCCCGTCCGGGTGCCCGCCGTGAAATTGTAGAGGCCTATATTAAACGTTTGAACGACCTCGAACAACTGGCTCTCTCTTATCCGGGTGTAGTAAAAACCTACGCTATTCAGGCAGGCCGCGAATTGCGGGTAATTGTAGGTGCTGACAAAATCGACGATAAAGATACGGAAAGCCTGTCAGCAGAGATCGCAAAGAAAATACAGGACGAAATGACCTATCCGGGTCAGGTAAAAATCACAGTAATCCGTGAAACCCGTGCTGTAAGCTACGCAAAATAAATATAAAGATACTCATACGAACAAAGCCGGCATTTAATCAAATGTCGGATTTATTATTTTTTGATCTTTTGCCGGCATTTGCTGGCCTTTTGCTGGCGCAGATTTAAATCTGTGCCGAAACTAACAGACGGTAAAGAACCATAGAAGGTTAATTGTTGGTTTTAATTATGGATAAAGATTAATAATGCGGGGGTTACAAATTAATTTTGTATATTTATCTGATAAACATTAGGTTCTTTCTTTTCTGCTGCGATTTCAATGTATGATGGTAAATTATACTTCCGGCAAATCAATCGCTCTTTCTCCTGTTTATTTACTATAAATAACATCATGAATTATTGTAAGCAATTTTAATTTATACTCATTATACATGGAATCAAAAAAGAAATTACACACTGGCGGTAGTAATATTACAAAAAGACAGGGAGCCAATGAACAGGCTGAAAATTTATTGAAATCAATCAAAGAAAAAACAGGAGAAGTGATCCTCGTTGCTATTACTCCCCGGACTACCATTGAACTTCCGGCTTCACTGACACAGGTAGAAATCGATGCACATATTGCCAATTATATGAGATTACGTACTTCAAAAGTATAAGTATAAGCTATTCATGGACAAGCCGGCATTTTATTCAGTGCCGGTTTTTTAATGCCCGTTTATAAAACTGTTATAAACTAAATTCTTACTTTTATCCCCTGGTTTGCTAATTCATTGTTTTAATAAAAGAAAAAGTATGACTTATAGAAAATACTATTTACTCGTTTTTGTGTGTATCCTTCAGAGTGCCCTGTTTATAATGTATGCACAGGATGGCTTTTTCAAAGATTCCGAATTAGAAATAATTGAATTTCCCGGTGAAACAATTTATAAATTGCGAAGTAACGGTGAAGTACTGAATGGTTATTATAAAATACAACGTTCTGCCGGAGGGTATTACCAATCACAGTTTGTAAATGGTAAACCGGATGGTAAATGGGAACGTTTCAGTGGTAATAACAAGTTACTGGAAGAAATAAATAGAAAAAGATGGTGTCCGTCATGGCAAATCAATAACCTATCATCCGGGAACAGAGTTTATCCATACAGAGCGTACCTATGTGAATGGAGAATTGGAAGGTCCCTTTGTCAAATTAAATACAGACGGAAGTTTCCTTGAACAACGTTTCTATAAAGCAGGGAAATTGGATGGTGTAGAAAAACTATTCTATAAAGATGGTACTTTGGAAAAAGTAGTAACTTATAAAGACGGACTTAAACACGGTGTAAGTGAAGAGTATAATGATAAAGGCCGTTTAATGTCAAAAGTGAATTATCAAAATGACAAGCAAACCGGTATAGAAGAAAAATATAACAGGGATGGAACCCTGATTGCCAAAATATCGTATAAAGATGGAGAAAAGGATGGAAAGAGCGAATATTATAACGATAAAACAGGGAAAGTAATACAACGGGAAGAATATCGTGCCGGTAAGCTACATGGAAAGGTCGAAGCATACTACGAAAATGGTAAACTCAAATTACAAAGAACATATAAAGAGGCTAAACTGGATGGTCCGGCAAAACAGTATTTTGAAAACGGAGTATTACAACTGGAAAATAATTATGTAAATGATGAAAAGTCCGGTGTCTGGAAATGGTATACTGAACAGGGAAAGCTAAAAGAACTGATAACGTATGATAAGAATAAGAAAAACGGTTTAAGCGAAAGGTATAATGAAGACGGGAAATTGATATCGCATGTTCATTATAAAAACGACCAGCGGGAGGGATTGATTAAAGACTATAATCCTTCAACCGGAATTCTGCGGGAAGAAGGAATTCTGGAAGCGGGTAAGAAAACCGGTTTATGGACTGAATACTGGCCGGATGGTAAGGTTCGTGAGAAGAAAAATTATCTGTTTGGCAAAATAGAAGGTAAAGCAGAACGGTTCTATGAAGATGGTAAACTACGGGATTCTTATGTGTATAAAGACGGCAAAAAAGAGGGGCCGGCAGTAGAGTATTACGCAAACGGAAAAGTCAAAGAAAAAGGAAACTACATTCTTAATAAAAGAACGGGTAGCTGGGAGTATTTTTCGGAGGATGGAACGATAAAAGAAAAACGGGGTTTTGACGACCGGGGTGAGAAACAGGGTCAATGGATTGTGTATTATCCCGGTGGAAAACAGCAACAATTAACTACTTACGAAAAAGGAGAGAAAACAGGTGCTGCCGCAAAATACTATGAGAATGGAAGTTGCGAGTACAAGGGAACTTATACGAATAACAAAAAAACAGGAAAGTGGGTATATTATTATGCTAACGGTATTACTGCGAAAGAAGAGGAGTACGACAAAGATAGTAAGCGGGAGGGAAAATGGACTAAATATTATTCGGGAGGTAATATAGACCAGGTGGTTACCTACCGTGCAAACAGTAAGGATGGTATAGAAGAAAAATATACTGCTGCCGGGGTTCTGCAAATCCGGAATAACTGGAAAGAGGATGAGTTGGACGGAAAATGTGTGTCCTATTATCCGAACGGGCAACTTAAGGAAGAAAAAATTTACTCCGAAGGCTCTTTAAACGGGCCGGCTAAAAAATATTTTAATAATGGAGTTATCGAAGAATTAACTACCTACCGGACGAATGTTCCTAACGGGAAACATAAACAACGTTCTGTAAACGGCACCTTATTGATTGAAGGGTAATACAATGACGGAGCACAGCACGGCACCTGGAAATATTACAATCAGGATTCTTCCCTGCGTGAAACAATTGTGTATAATAATAACGAAATAAAAAGCAGAAAATAAAAGCAAATCTTGGTTTATCAGGTTCCGGAAACTTTTTGGACCTTCGGGATTTGTAATCCCGAAGCTACCAACTGCGGATTTGTAATCCGCTACCAACCAACCCAACAGTCAAACAATCATGACATCCAGTAACCCTTTATCTCCCGCATAATCTCTGGCAGAGCTATAGAGATATTCTTCCGCTTTCTCTGTGATCTCTGCTCTTACAGGATTTAAATGAATATAAGTAAGTTTTTCATAAAAGTAATCCGGTAAAAATATCTCCTGTATATCCATTCCCGTTTGCCATAATTTATAATTCTGATTTTTTTTGTTACCTCTGGCCGCATCCTTAAAATGGGCAATTAACCAAAGGCGCCGGCTCTCTTGCCGTTCATTTTCTATTATCTCAAGAATCCGTCTACTGGTAAATCTTTTAAAATCCCGCATAATATCTGTGATTTGTGTTTTCTCGTCACAACCAACTAACAGATGGATATGGTTTGTCATTAATACCCAACCATATAGGATAAGACCTTTTTGCTGTTGACAGTATTGTAAAGAGTCTATAATAACATATTTATATTGTGGCCGTGTAAAAATGTCGATCCAGTCAACTACGGTAGTAGTTATATAATATACAGTCTCAGTAAGACGGTTTTGATACTGGTATTTCATGGGTGATGTTTTTATGTCTAATAAATTGACAGCCATGTCCAATAATTAGACACTTGTATTTACTCTACTGTAATCTTTATTTCAGAGATCATAAAAAACGGTAGATTTTGTGATATGTACAATGTGTATCATAGATTTTGTGTATATTTATAATCCATATAAAAACCGGTTTGAACATATGAGTAAAGAAAATAAAGCTACAATTACAAATGAGTATCCCCTTGAAAAAATGCCTGCTGTGGATTTAGATATAGAAGAGTCAATCAGAAGAAGGCCATTTATGTGGGTTGAAAATGATATTGTATTGCTTTTAAGAAAACTTATGGCAGATGTAATTCATTTCTTTGGAGCAGGCAAAATAATGTTTGAGATCACAATCTGCGGTGATAATGATTTTGTTTTGGGGATTACGATAGAATATGGATCTAAAGAATTTTGGAAAAACTTCTTTTCAGGTAATATTGATCATTATTATCCCATCGCATTAAGGGTTATTTCGTCAAGGTTAGAAATAAAAAAGATATCTCCTGAAAAAACGGAAATGCATATTTCCTTTAATAAAGAAATATATCCTCATGCAATAGTTGACTATATAAAACTCTCAGAAAAAGTACTTCAATTTGCATTATTGAATCGCCGGTGTGAAATAACCACAATCGATAAAAGGCAGGCATTCATTAATCAAAATTGTTATCATTTTCCACAGGGTGTTTTCTATCTTTTTGAAAGAGCAACAATAGAAGTATTAGGAAAGCCGGAATTCAAAATAACATTTGATGGAACGATAAATGATCGCTCTTATCAAATAGGACTGGCTTATCGTACCGATTGGTATCCGGCACATGACGTTGTTAGTTTCGCTAATGATATCACTACATATCCCAGTACACTGGTTGACGGCGTTTTAGAAGGATTGATAAGTGCCTGTAGAAAATATATAAAAGAAAATAACTTACATACCTATCAAATAAAACGGGGCAAGTTTATAAACGGACTTATTCTTGTTTGTGCAGTCAGTGGTGAAAACTTACAACATGGTGGTTCTTTTAAAGAGCGATTGGAAGATGAAGTAGTCAAAAAAGACGTAAAGAAATTAATGACTAAATTAACACTGGACTTTTTTAGGGAAGAAAAAGAGAAGGCGGATAAATTCCTTTGGCGGTTTGACACGGGACATTCAACAAGTAGTATGTATTAATATTATTCGGAAAGAATATGAAAATAATAGTTAATCGAGATTCTGTTTGTGCGGCAGATGATGTCGACTCTTTTTGGACCTTCGGGATTTGTAATCCCGAAGCTACCAACTGCGGATTTGTAATCCGATACGAACCCAACAGTCATACAATCACAACATCCGGCAATCCTTTATCTCTTGCATAGTCTCTGGCAGAACAATAAAGATAGGGATGGTTTTAAACGAGAGTGTTTAACCGGATTACAAATCCGAAGATTAGTTGAGCCGGGATTGCAAATCCCGGCTGTCCAAAACCCAGAAATCAAAATAATCTTTGATGTTACGACTGACGGAAACTCTTATCCGATCGGACTGGCTTAGCGAACGGATTGGTATCCGTCACCGGATATTATTAGCTTTCCCTTTAATCCCCTAAAAGGACTACCAGTATAGGACGATTGACTAATATTCGTACAGTATCTACCTTTGTCAGATCAGGAAATACAATATTTATGTTATACGAGTGTTCGTTTTACAAAATTAACCCCTGTTTTTCATAGTTGAAAGATCTAACACAATAACCTATTTAGTCATATGATAAGACGTATTATTTTTTTTGTAACCTGTGTATTGGTGATCAACATATATGCACAGTCACAGATAAACAATGAATTAGACCACAGGCAGATAAATAAAAAAATCGCCAGACAAGCCCGCCAGGAAGCCATACAGCTAAAAAAACAGGGATATCTGGCTGTATCAGATAAAAATTCTATTAAGCGACAATTACAGAAGTCTTTGAGTATGCAATCTGAGTTAATTAATAATAATCCTAAATATATGATTGTATTTGCCAGTTATATAGCAGCAAACCCAACTGCAGCCAAACTACATTCAATGTATTGTGCAAGGTTGGAGTTGGTTGAACAAATAGAACGTCAATTAACTCAACGAATAGAAATGAAGGTAGCAAATGAAGAAATAAATCCGGCAGATGCAGAAACAATTACATCAATAATAAGTAATTGTAAAACTATTATTTCTATTAAATTGGGTAACATCATACCAACGGTGGATCTATACCGGCAATTGCCTGCCGGTACTATTTCACCTAGTTTTAAGTTTGCCACCTCCCCGGTGGATCTATACCGGCAATTGCCTGCCGGTACTATTGAGAGCAGGATCATCTTAGGCTATGAGGCTAATGAAGCTATTAAAGTAGCACTAAGTGTTATCCAGTCTGATTTGAATAAAAGAGGAAATGAAGTAGCAGAGAAATTAAATACGATCAATTTTTAGTTTTTTATTAATCACCTATATAGTATATATTAAAAAAATTAACGACATGAAAAAGCTAAGTTATATCTTAGGATTAATGCTTTTGGCAGTACTTCTGTTTTCGGGCTGTGATAAGGACAATGATGAAGAGCCAATTAGTGTTTTAGGTATCGGATTGAACAAGGATAAAATAGTCCTTAAGCCGGATCACACACAGACTCTGACCGCTACAATAACTCCAGAGAACGCGACTAACAAAAATGTAAAGTGGAGTAGCAACAAGCCAGAGATTGCTGCGGTAGACGAAAATGGAAAAGTGACTGCTATAACAGATGGTGAAGCGGTGATAACTGTGACTGCTACCGACGGAGGTAAGACTGCTACCTGTGCTGTTACTGTTACATCGGCCTGGACTTCTGTTACAGGTGTCGAATTGAACAAGAGTGTTACAACCATTTTAGTGGGCGGAACCGAAACGTTGATAGCAACAATCACTCCGGAGGATGCGACCGATCAAAGTGTATCGTGGAGTAGTAGTAATAAAGAAATAGCCACAGTAGATGAAAATGGTGTGGTGACCGGACTAATGAATGGTGAAGTAGAAATAACCGTGACTACAACAGATGAAAGCAAGACTGCCACTTGTACTGTTACTGTTACATCGGTTCGGATTCCTGTTGCAGGGGTTGAATTAAATCAAAGTGCTATAAAACTTGTAGTGGGTGAAACCAATACCTTGATTGCAACAATAACCCCGGAGGATGCTACAGATAAAAATGTAATTTGGAGCAGCAGTAATAATGAAATAGCTACAGTAGACGACAATGGTATGGTGACTGCCCTAACGGGAGGAGAAGTTGTGATAACCGTAACAACTGTGGACGGAGAGTACGAGGATAGTTGTATGATATCGGTTGTTGTGGATATTCTTAGCATGATTACTGACTCGGCTTTCCTCGCATATGCCCAGGACCGGATGGATAATGCAGATGGCAATTATCCTAAGTGGGATACCAACGGCGACGGCGTATTCTCTCCGGAAGAGGCTGCCGCAGTGACGAGAATCAATCTAAACTATGGCTATAAAAACCGGATTTTTGCGGAATCTCTGGATGGTATAGAGTACTTTACAGGATTGCTTGATTTGTACTGCACTGACAACCGCCTTACAGAGTTTGATGTAAGCAAAAATACGGAACTGGTCAGAATAGAATGTTATAATAACAAACTTGAGAAGATTGACGTAAGTAATAATACTAAACTGACCCATCTGTATTGTCATAACAACAAACTTCAGAAAGTCGATGTAAGCAAGAATCCTGATCTGATATATCTCTCTTGCGGTAAAAACCAGCTCACTGAAATTGATGTAACCAATAACCCTGAACTAACGAATCTGCGTTTCGCAGAAAATCAGGTTTCAAATCTTAATGTAAGCAATAACCCGAATCTGCAGTATTTATTCTGTGGTCAGAATCTGTTTACTCAAATCGACATAAGTAATAATCCAACGGTGTTCCATTTGTATTGCAGCGACAACCAGCTTACCGAACTTAATCTTAGTAATAATTCCAGACTTTCACATTTAATATGCCAGAATAATCATCTTACCAATCTGGATATTAGCAATAACAACAGCCTAACCGATTTGAGGTGTTATAACAATCATCTGACGAGCGTGGATGCTACTGTTATGACGAATATTAATCTGTTTACTCTCTACTGTGGTCTTCAGACTTCAACAGAAGGGAATCCACAACAGGTGACCGTTTCCCTGTTAAGTAAACATTTACCAAGATGGGATCAGTATTTCAAAGATGACGAGTTTAATAAAAATATTGAACTCATTACTGTGCAGGAATAGGAACTGTAATTATTAATTAAACAGAATAAAATAAAAATGAAAACAACAAGGAAAGCAAAAAAACTATTTATTTGTATGTTTGCTTTTACAGCGACACTGATAACCGGTTGTTCGGACGACGACGAAGGCGAAAAGTTTGGCGTTATAAGCGTTGAGCTAAATAAGGATAGTATGTTCCTTAAGTCTGAACAGAGTCAAACACTAACAGCTACTATAACTCCTGAGAATGCGACCAACAAAAGCGTAACGTGGAGTAGTAGCAAGCCAGAGGTGGCAACGGTAGACGAAAATGGTAAAGT
>JAJQAZ010000104.1:9710-92105 GCA_021203545.1 Tannerellaceae bacterium
GCAACGGTAGACGAAAATGGTAAAGTAACAGCCCTTAAAATGGGTGAGGCTGTAATAACGGTGACCACCAAGGATGGAGAGAAAACCGCAAGTTGCACAGTATCGGTAGTAGCTCCCGACAATATCCTGGATATGATTACCGATCCTGCTTTTCTGGCATATGCTAAATACCGAATGAATGCTTCGCAAGGGGTTTCTGCTGCATGGGATACCAACGGCGACGGAATACTTTCACCGGATGAGGCAGCAGAGGTTTCTACTATTATATTTGATACAATAAGAAATTATGAGGGCTCAGATCTGAAAGTAGCTTCTTTGGACGGGATAGAATACTTTTGGAATTTGAGAACGTTAGAGGTGGAGAATCAAGAGTTGACAGAGATTGATTTAAGTAATAATCTCCAAATAGGTAGTTTGCGTTGCAAAAATAATAGACTTACTAAACTGAACATCAGTAACGATAAGTTGAATTATTTGGATTGTGATAATAACCAGCTTACTGAAATCAATGTAAGTGAACTTCCTAATTTGACGAATCTTGATTTTAGGAATAACCAGGTTACTGAAATCAATATAAGTAATAACCCTTCACTTAGAGTATTACGCTTTAATGATAACCAAGTTAGTGTTCTCGACATTAGTCAAAATAGAAATTTGCAGCAAATCCATTGTTACAACAATCGTATTTCAACATTGGATGCTACAACAATGCATTCATCCAATTGGCAGCTATTATGTGGGAATCAAACTTCGGATGGGGTAACTCCTCAAGATATTATTATCACACTTACTGACAAACAGAAAGAAGAATGGGTGTCGAAGAAATATAATACGAACATAAATAATAAAAGAGTCATTATAGTTGATTAACTGCTTGTTTGTAGGTCTGAAATAGGATTTAGAACCTTATGCTGGCCGGATTACAAATATTGCAAATCTGGTCCAGTGCTTTATAGGGACT
Organism: Tannerellaceae bacterium; assembly: GCA_021203545.1. Classification (GTDB taxonomy): domain Bacteria; phylum Bacteroidota; class Bacteroidia; order Bacteroidales; family Tannerellaceae; genus UBA4116. Next base: position 10,672 of record JAJQAZ010000104.1, read on the forward strand.
ATCCATACTTTTGTGTAAATAGAAAACTATAGATTACAGGAGCGGGATTTAAAGCCGGATCCTGTAATCAAATATAGTGAGAAATTGATTAAAAATCATTTCCCAGTTCCAAATCGGCTGATACCACTTCTTTTCGATTTCAGCTATAGCCAGGTAAACAGACTTTTTCAAGGCATCATCACTTAGGAAAAGAGAGCTTATTTTTCGTATACTTTCTGATTTTACCATTGAGATTTTCTATCAGATTGGTTGTATAAATAATCCTCCGGATTTCTACAGGAAAGTCAAAAAAAGCAGTCAGTTCGTGCCACTTTACACGCCACGAACGGATTGCATAAGGATATTTTGCGCTCCATTTCTTGTCAAAGTGATCCAGTTCTAAAGCCGCAGCCTCTTTGGTTGGTGCATTGTAAATATTTTTGAGATCAGCTGTAAATTCTTTCTTTTCTTTCCATGCTACATACCGGCATGAGTTACGGATTTGATTTACTAAACAGATCTGAGTGGTTGACTCCGGAAAAACACTCTTTATCGTATAGATAAAGCCACATAAGTTATCGGTTACAGTGTATAGGATATTTTCTACACCATGAGCTTTTAGGTCAGTAAGTACTCCCATCCAGAAAGAGGCAGACTCGGTTTTACCAACCCACATACTTAAGACTTCTTTAAGATCCTCTTTGTTTAAACCAACACATTAGGTAGACCGTTTTACCTGTCACCTTACTCTTTTCTCGGACCTTAGAAACAATACCATCCAAACAATCAGATAAAGTTTTCTAAAGGACGGTTTTGCCACTGGGTAGCTACCTTGGTTATTTTAGAGGTGACCACAGAGATAGCCGAAGTCCAAAGGGTTATTCCATAAATCTCTTTCATCTCCTCTTCTATATCAGATACGCTCATTCCCTTTGAGTATAACGAAATCACAAGACGTTCGATGGATAATCCATGTTTTTGATGTTTAGGAACTACTACAGGCTCAAAATTACCTGTACGATCACGGAGGACTTCAATGATAGACTGACCATACTCGGTCTGGATGGTTTTAGGGTATGAACCATTACGGGAATTTTTCTCATAACCTAAATGATTTTTTCGCCTTCCAACATGCCTTCATATACTTTGGCATGAAGCTTTTTAAGGAAGCTGTCTACATCTTTAGTAGTTTTAAACTGACTTAAAAACTCTTTGCTTAATAAATCTTTTGAAATGTCCATAATTTATTCCTTTTTTCAAAGTTATACATAAATAAAAAAACTACAAGTTCTAAAACCTGTAGTTTTCATTTACACAATCATAGAGACAGTGTCAGAAAATTATTACGAGTTATTTCTTATATAACTTCTCGCGCATTTCGGCTACTAATGGATCGGTAATGTAATCGTCATAATCCATTATTTTGTCGATGATGCCGTTTGGAGTTAATTCAATGATGCGGTTGGCTACGGTTTGGATGAACTCGTGGTCGTGACTGGCAAACAGTACATTCCCTTTGAATGTGCGCAGCGTGTTGTTGAATGCCTGGATTGATTCAAGGTCCAGGTGGTTGGTTGGAGTATCCAGAATCAACGTATTGGCGTCTTTCAGCATCATGCGTGAAATCATACAACGCATCTTTTCACCTCCGGATAATACACTCACCTTTTTCAGCAACTCTTCACCCGAGAACAGCATCCGTCCGAGGAATCCTTTCAGGAATACCTCATTCGTGTCTGCGGCAAACTGGCTTAACCACTCAATCAGGTTATAATCAGAGTTGAAAAACTTCGAGTTATCCAAAGGCAGATAGGCTGTTGTGATAGTCTGTCCCCACTGGTAAGTACCTTCGTCCGCATCCTCTTCGCCGTTGATAATCTGGAACAGAGCCGTCATGGCTCTTGGATCGCGACTCAGGAAAACGATTTTATCATCTTTTTCGACATTCAAGTTCAGGTCTTTAAACAGCACTTTGCCGTCCATGCTTTTGGTGAGCCCTTTAATTTCCAGGATCTGGTTACCCGGCTCCCGGTTGGGGGTAAAAATAATACCCGGATAGCGGCGTGACGAAGGTTTGATCTCTTCGATATTCAGTTTCTCCAACATCTTCTTACGGCTGGTAGTCTGTTTAGACTTAGCCACATTGGCACTGAACCGGCGGATAAACTCTTCCAGTTCTTTTTTCTTCTCTTCTGCTTTCTTATTCTGGTTTTGTTGCTGGCGCAGTGCTAACTGGCTTGATTCGTACCAGAAACTATAATTACCGGCAAACAGTTGCAGCTTACCAAAGTCAATATCCACCGTATGTGTACAAACCGAGTCAAGGAAGTGACGGTCGTGGCTTACCACCAGCACCGTATTTTCGAAGTTCGAAAGATAATTTTCCAGCCAGTTTACCGTTTCGAGGTCGAGGTCGTTGGTTGGCTCGTCCAGCAACAGGTTATCCGGTTGACCGAAAAGGGCACGTGCCAGTAACACACGGACTTTCTGCTTACCGCTCAGGTCTTTCATCAATGTATAATGAAACTCTCTTCAATACCTAAACCACTCAACAGGCTGGCGGCATCGCTTTCTGCGTTCCAGCCTTCCATTTCCGCGAACTTCTCTTCCAGTTCCGAAACCCGGATACCGTCTGCATTACTAAAATCCGGTTTCTCGTACAGCGCATTCTTTTCGCTCATGATATCCCACAGGATAGAGTGTCCCATTAGAACCGTATCCATTACTGTATGTTCATCGTAAGCAAAGTGATCCTGGCTCAATACCGATAACCGTTCGCCCGGCCCCAGGGATACAGTACCACGGGTAGGGTCTAATTGTTTGCTGATCACACGCAGGAAAGTCGATTTACCTGCACCGTTGGCACCGATAATACCGTAACAGTTTCCGGGTGTGAATTTCATATTTACATCTTGGAAAAGGATTCTTTTTCCGAACTGGACGTCCAGATTATTTACCGTTATCATATGATCGTTTAATGTTAAATTTCAAATTGGTCTGCAAGGGTACGAAAAAACTCTGACTATTTTTTCTTCTTCTCTTCCAGCTAATTGGAAATAAATATCTATTTTTGTGTTTTAAAACAATAATGTAACTGATTAAAGATGACTGCTACTAAGCGAATAAAACGTGCGTTGGTCTCCGTATACTACAAAGAGGGACTGGATCAAATACTTAAAAAACTTCATAGTGAGGGTGTTAGCTTTGTTTCGACAGGCGGTACACAAACCTTTATCGAATCTCTGGGTTTACCCTGCGATGCGGTAGAAGATTTAACAGGTTATCCGTCTATTCTGGGTGGACGTGTTAAAACACTTCACCCCAAGGTTTTCGGAGGTATTCTGACACGCCGTGAGAATGAGACTGACAAAGCTCAGATCGCTGAATATGAAATCCCGGAAATTGATCTGGTGATCGTAGATCTTTATCCGTTCGAAGAAACAGTAGCTTCGGGAGCGGAAGAACAGGCAATTATAGAAAAAATTGATATAGGTGGTATCTCGTTGATCCGGGCTGCTGCCAAAAACTTCAAAGATGTAGTGATCGTAGCATCCAAAGGACAGTATGGCCCCCTGATGCATCTGCTGGAAGAAAAAGGTGCCGAAACTTCTCTGGAAGACCGTAAATGGTTTGCTAGAGAAGCTTTTGCCGTATCATCAGGATATGATAGTGCAATCTTTAACTATTTTGATGGGGGAGAAGGTTCTTCTTTCCGTTGTGGTGTGAACGAACCGATGCACCTGCGTTATGGTGAAAATCCTCACCAACAGGCCCGTTTCTATGGTAAATTCAATGAATTGTTCGATCAGATCCATGGAAAAGAGATTTCGTACAACAACCTGTTGGATATTGACGCAGCTGTTACACTGATCGATGAATTTGACGAAGTAACATTCGCAATCCTGAAACACAACAATGCCTGTGGAATCGCTTCGCGTACTACAGTACTTGAAGCCTGGAAAGATGCACTGGCCGGCGACCCTGTTTCAGCCTTTGGTGGTATTCTGGTAACTAACACGGCTATCAACAAAGAAGTGGCGGAAGAAATCAACAAAATATTCTTTGAAGTAATTATCGCTCCGGATTATGATACGGATGCACTGGAAGTATTGATGCAGAAGAAAAACCGCATCATCCTGATCCGCAAAGAAGGAAAAATGTCCTGTGTACAATTCCGTTCGTTATTGAATGGTGTATTGGTACAGGATAAAGACCTGAGTATTCAGGGGGCTGCCGATCTGGAATCAATCACAGAAAAACAACCCACACCGCAGGAGGTTGAAGATTTGTTATTCGCAAATAAATTAGTAAAACATAGTAAGTCAAACGCAATCACACTGGTAAAAAACAAACAGCTTTGCGCCAGTGGGGTAGGGCAGACTTCAAGAGTAGATGCCCTGAAACAGGCAATCGAGAAAGCCAACCACTTTGAGTTCGATCTTCACGGGGCAGTAATGGCTTCGGATGCTTTCTTCCCGTTCCCTGACTGTGTAGAGATCGCTCATAAAGCAGGAATTACAGCCGTAATTCAGCCGGGAGGATCAGTGAATGACAAACTTTCTGTTGAATACTGCAATGAAAACGGTGTGGCCATGGTTAAAACCGGAGTTCGCCATTTTAAACATTGATTACAAAATAACTGACAAATTATGGGATTATTCTCTTTTACGCAGGAAATAGCAATGGACCTGGGGACAGCCAATACCATTATCATCAGTAATGGCAAGATAGTGGTAGATGCCCCTTCGGTGGTGGCGCTGGATCGCCGTACCGATAAGGTGCTGGCTGTAGGGCACAAAGCCCAGCAAATGCACGGAAAAACGCATGAAAATATACGCACTATACGGCCTCTTCGCGATGGAGTGATCGCAGACTTCTTTGCTGCCGAGCAGATGATCCGGGGAATGATCAAAATGATCAGTTCCAAAAACCGCTGGTTTACTCCCTCTTTACGCATTGTCATTTGTATCCCTTCCGGAAGTACCGAAGTGGAAGTACGTGCCGTACGTGACTCAGCCGAACATGCCGGAGGGCGGGATGTCTATATGATTTACGAGCCTATGGCGGCAGCTATTGGTATCGGTATCGATGTTGAGGCTCCCGAAGGAAATATGATAGTGGATATAGGCGGGGGTACAACCGAAATCGCCGTGATCTCCCTGGGAGGTATTGTTTCCAATAAATCGATCCGTATTGCCGGGGATGACCTGACGGCTGATATTATGGAGTATATGCGCCGCCAGCACAATGTAAAAGTAGGTGAGCGTACTGCCGAACAGATCAAGATCAATGTAGGTTCGGCTCTAACCTTCCTGGATAATCCGCCGGAAGACTTTATCGTGCATGGCCCTAACCAGATGACAGCCCTTCCTATGGAGGTACCTGTGTCTTACCAGGAAATAGCCTATTGCCTGGATAAATCAATCTCAAAGATGGAAGCGGCTATCTTTAGCGCACTTGAACAGACCCCCCCTGAACTATATGCCGATATTGTCCGTAACGGAATCTATCTGGCTGGTGGTGGTGCACTGATGAGAGGGTTGGATAAACGTTTGTCCGACAAAATGAATCTTCAGTTCCATGTAGCGGAAGACCCTTTACATGCTGTAGCTAAAGGAACTGGTATCGCACTAAAGAATATTGACAAATTCAACTTCCTGATTCAGTAAAATTGACAATTGATTAAAAATTATGCGTAAACTTCTTGATTTTCTGGTAAGCAAGAGACATTGGTTTCTCTTCTTCTTATTAGAAATCATCGCATTCGCATTTATATATAGAAGCAGTGTTTATCAAAGGAATATTTTGTTAAGCACTGCTAATGTTATTACCGGAAGCATAGTTTCGGTGTCCGGGTCTATGCAATCTTATTTTTACCTTCGCAAGGAAAATAAAGACCTGTTGTCCCGGAACGGCGAATTAGAAATGGGAGTGTTGGAGCTACGCAACAAATTGAATGAAATGGTAGCTGATACGGTTACTTTCTCCGGATTTCAGGGAACAGAATTGGCGGATGCATTCAAATATAGCTTCATTACTGCAAAGGTTGTGAATAACAGTGTAGCCCGCCTATCCAATTACATAACGATCAATAAAGGTGGTAAGGATGGCATTTATACCCATATGGGTGTCGTTTCGGACCGGGGAGTCGTAGGGATTGTATCCAAAGTGGCCGACCATTATTCAGTCGTTATTCCGGTATTGAATCCCAAATTCAAATTGAGTGGAAAAGTAGTTGGTAGCAGCCATTTCGGTTCATTAAGCTGGGATGGTCGTAATCCGCGGTATGCAACTTTATCCGAATTACCCCGTAACGTAGAGTTTACGCAGGGCGATACTATTGTTACCAGTGGATATTCCGCGGCATTTCCTGAAGGAATTATCATTGGTACCGTATCCGGTTACCGGAAACAGAACGATGATAACTTTTACAGCCTGGATATAGAGCTGGCTACCGATTTTCATGCCCTTAATAATGTACGGGTAATCAGGAATAACGATCAGGCAGAACAACGTAGATTAGAAGAAGAGGCAAAAGAGAATGATTAACAATGTACTGAAAGCTGTTATCTATTTTATTGTGTTGGTATTGGTACAGGTATTAATCCTGAACAATATTCACTTCTTCCGTGTAGCGGTACCTTTCCTTTATCTCTATTTTATACTGAAACTTCCAGCCGGGATGTCACGCACGTCTCTGCTTTTACTCTCTTTCCTGATGGGTATTACCATTGATGCCTTTTCCAATACACCCGGATTACATGCCGCTGCGGCTACTTTTGCCGGCTTTGTACGCCAGCCTGTAATACGGCTTTTTATGGGAAAAGATGTAATCCCCGACCTGTCACCTTCTTACCGTATGTTTGGTGTGGGTGGATTTATGAAATATACCTTGGTAATGGTATTTCTGCATCATACTGTTCTTTATCTGGTAGAATCCTTCTCACTGTTTGACCCGGTTTTTCTGGTGATACGCATTCTGGCAAGTGTGATATTAACAACTCTGCTGATCTGTACGGTAGAGGCATTTAATGTGGAATCTTTGAAAAGTGGCGACAAACAGTAAATATAAATTAGATAACAGGCGGTATGTGATAGCAGCCTCGGTCGTATTGCTGGTTATCATTTTCATCATCCGTCTTTTTTATCTTCAGATACTCGACAGCGATTATAAATCGTGGGCAGATAGTAATGCGTTTTACAAAAAGACCCTTTATCCTTCCCGTGGGATGATTTACGACCGTAAAGGACGGTTGCTTGTTTATAACCAGCCGGCCTATGATGTTATGGTGGTTATGCGCGAAGTAAAAGGGCTGGATACACTTGACTTATGTAATACGTTGGGTATTACAAAAGACCAGTTTATCAAACGTGTGGCCGATATCCGGAACCGCCGTCTCAATCCGGGTTATTCTTCGTATGTTCCCCAATTATTTATGAACCACCTGTCCGCACAGGATTATGGACTGCTACAGGAAAAGTTATACCAATATCCGGGTTTCTATATACAAAACCGTACGATCCGTGAATATGAATATCCCAATGCTGCCCACCTGCTGGGATATATTGGGGAGGTAAACAAACGGGACATTGAAGCGGATGACTATTATATACAGGGAGACTACTCCGGAAGATCGGGGGTAGAGCGCTCGTACGAAGAAATATTACGGGGCGAAAAGGGAATGGAGATATTACTGCGTGATGCTCATGGCCGGATCAAAGGAAAATACGATGACGGGGCGCACGACGTGGCTCCGGTTTCGGGAAAGAACCTTACTTTGTCCATTGATATGGAACTACAGGCATATGGTGAGGAGTTGATGCAAAATAAACTGGGTTCTATTGTGATGATCGATCCTAAGACCGGCGAGATTTTATGCATGGTATCGGCACCTACTTACAATCCTAAGTTATTAGTGGGGCGCCAGCGTGGAGCAAATCATCTGGAACTGGAAAAAGATCCTTATAAACCGCTTCTATACCGGCCTATTATGGGGCAATATCCTCCGGGATCGACTTTTAAACCTACACAGGGATTAATATTCCTGCATGAAGGAGCCATTACTCCACAGACTTTATATAGTTGCCATATGGGATATCCTTATGCAGGCGGACGTCCTAAATGCCATGGACATTATACACCGCTGGCACTTCAATACGCCATTGCCACTTCCTGCAATGCTTATTTCTGTTGGGGGCTGCGGGATATGCTGGATGTGAAAAGAAAATACCCTACCGTACAGGATGCTTTCGAGGTCTGGAAAGACCACATGGTTAGTATGGGATATGGCTATCAGTTGGGTGTAGATCTGCCGGGAGAAAAGCGGGGTTACATCCCGAATAGTAAAGTGTACGACAAAGTATATAATGGCCGGTGGAACTCCACTACAGTCCGCTCTATCTCGATAGGGCAGGGCGAGATCAATGCTACTCCCTTACAAATATGTAATCTGGCGGCCACAATAGCTAACCGGGGATATTTTATCACTCCTCATGTGGTAAAAACGATAGAAGATACCCCGCTGGATTCTCTTTATACGGAGAGGCGTTATCCGACAATAGACCCTATACATTATGATGTAATTGTAGATGGTATGCGTGATGCGGTACTGGCCGGAACCTGCCGGGGAGCAGCGTTACCGTATGTACAGGTATGCGGAAAGACCGGTACTGCCGAGAATCCTCACGGAAAGGACCATTCTGCTTTCATGGGATTTGCCCCTTATGAAAACCCGGAAGTAGCAATAGCCGTGTATGTGGAAAATGCAGGTTTCGGAGCTACCTACGCCGTGCCGATTGCCAAACTGATGCTCGAAAAATACTTTAAAGGTTCGATCTCCGAATCCAATCAATATATAGAAGATAGAATTTTAAACGCAGTAATCTTACCCTCGTATGTACAATAGAAAAACAAGCCTTTGGCAAACAATAGACTGGTTTACTATTCTTTTGTATGTGATCATGGTTGTGGCGGGTTGGTTCACGATCTGTGGGGCAAGCTATGAGTTTGAAAACGTAGGCTTGTTTGACCCGTCCGGCCGTCCGGGATCGCAGTTACTATGGATAGGATTATCGTTGATCCTTATCTTTATAATACTCATGTTGGAGAGCGATCTGTATGATATTTTTGCGATGGTCATCTACGGGGCAATTATCCTTTTACTGATAGTCACGATCTTTGTGGCACCGGATATAAAAGGCTCCCGCTCGTGGTTGGTCATGGGACCTATACGGCTGCAACCAGCAGAGTTTGCCAAATTTGCGACCGCACTGGCACTGGCTAAGTTTATGAACATACATGGCTTCAAACTCACCACACCCAGGAACTTTTGTATTTCCCTGGCAATTATATTTTTACCACTGCTTTGTATCCTATTGCAACAGGAAACCGGTTCCGCACTTGTTTACCTGGCCTTTTTTCTGGTGCTTTACCGCGAGGGAATGTCAGGCTATTTCCTGATGGCCGGGGTATGTGCGGTTACTTTCTTTGTCGTAAATATGAAATATGCAGAAGTACCTGTCGGAGTAAATAATCTGGGTGATTTGCTTGTGATAGGAATGACGCAACTTATTGCTCTGTTTCTGGTAGAATATACCACCCGCGACCGTGTCGCCTTAAAATGGTTAGGTATAGGTACGGCGGTAGCCTGTCTGGCAGGCTGGATACTTTTCGATGCCTTTGAAATAAATCTGCTGTATGTAGGTCTTGTTATTATCGCCTGCACTTCGCTGTATCTGATCTTTCTTTCGGTACGTTATTGGGTATGGCCTTATGTATTAATTGCCGTGTTTACTCTTGGATCGGTCGCTTTCATGTATTCTGTCGACTATGTATTTGATGAAATACTCGAACCTCACCAGCAAATCCGTATCAAGGTGTCTCTGGGGTTGGAAGACGATCCCAGTGGGGCCGGCTATAATGTAAACCAATCCAAGATTGCGATTGGTTCCGGTGGACTAACCGGAAAGGGTTTCCTGAATGGTACCCAGACTAAACTGAAATATGTACCCGAACAGGATACCGACTTCATATTCTGTACCGTAGGCGAGGAGCAGGGTTTTATCGGTGCATCCCTGGTTTTGATTATCTTTGCCGTCTTTATACTCCGGCTGATCGTATTGGCCGAGCGACAGAAAAACACCTTCGCACGGGTTTATGGGTACAGCGTGGCCTCTATATTCTTTTTCCACCTGGCAATCAATGTGGGTATGGTAACCGGATTAACCCCGGTAATCGGGATACCGTTGCCTTTCTTTAGTTACGGAGGTTCCGCCCTCTGGGGTTTCACAATCCTCCTCTTCATCTTCCTCCGCCTCGATGCCTCCCGGAAGGAGAAGTAAAACCCCTGTGGTACTACCCCCTCCGCCCCCTAAAGGGGGGACTGGTGAGAAGTAACTTCAATTTCGAATATAAGTTATGTGTTTGGTTTTTCTGGTCGCCGTCGCCACTGATTATGAATCCCAGTGATCCAGATGTTTAAATACTGTATTTAAGGATTTTTCTGAGTGGCGGTTTCTACTTTGATGCCTACTTCGGTTATACCTTTTAGAGGGGAGGGAGCCATCAGGTGATTAATAAGGCAAGTGTAGGAGCCAGGCTGGCGGAAGAAATAGCCCCGGTATAGGGGATATTCGGTTTCAAAAATAGAGATTCCTTTTCCCAGCCAGTTGCCGTGTGTATCGGCCAGGGTAATTTCTATCGTGTCCTGCCTGCTGGTTGAGTCCGGACGTATTTCGTTATATGTAAGCCATAAATTCCGGTACGGGTATAGGTTGTTGTTCCTTAGTTGGAGCGTTACATGATAAGGAATGGTTATATCTTCTATATCGAAAGTAAAAAGATATTCCTGCCCTTTTTCCCATGATGAATTTTCTATGGATTCAATCCGGTTATAAACCAGCCGGTCATCACATGAAAAAAGGCAGAAACAGAAGGATAAAAATAATAGTAAACTCCTTTTACTCATTCGTTGGCTTATCCTGGTTTTGTCTCGGTTGCTGAGGACGGTCACCCTGTTTTCTCGGCTTTTTCTTATTGGGTCTGTTATTGTTTCTTTGTATCGGTTTCTGATTGTTTTCCGGAGCAGTGTTAGTGGACTGACCCTGTGGATGACCCACCTTTACCCGGGCTGCCGGGTTGTTATTATGACTGTTGTTGTGTGAACCTCTGTTTTCCTGTTGTTTGTTCTGACCACTGCCCGATTTCTTTTTCTTCTTTTTCTTTACGTTGTCAAAACGGGTCAGGCTATCCTGTCCCAGAATATCCTGTGCATCCCTCCGGTTGGTAACAGCCGGTTTGGTATCAGCTTCGAGCGACAAAGGTTTTGTACCTTTCCGGTTCATTGTGATTACTTCAAACGCCCTTTTAGCAGAGATTGTTACCAGGTTAGCCGGTACGGATTTATCGGTCGAATAGGTAAGTTCTCTTTTAAATATTTCAGTTTTGAAGTGATAATAGGTATTATCCTGTGTTTCAAGTGGAATTTCGCGCGAAGGCAATCTTTTTTGTGCTTCTACATAGGTATCTACTTCATAGTTGATGCAACACTTTAATTTGGCACACTGTCCGGCCAACTTCTGCGGATTCATGGAAATATCCTGGTAACGTGCGGCACTGGTTGCAACAGATACAAAATTGGTCATCCAGCTTGAACAACACAACTCCCTTCCGCAGGGACCGATACCCCCGATGCGTCCGGCTTCCTGGCGGGCACCGATCTGTTTCATCTCAATCCGTACACGGAATGCTTCGGCTAATACCTTGATAAGCTGGCGGAAATCAACCCGTTCGTCGGCAATATAATAAAAAATTGCTTTATTGCCGTCGCCCTGGTATTTCACATCCCCGATCTTCATATTGAGATTCAAATCTGCCGCGATCTGCCGTGAGCGGATCATCGTAGTATGCTCTTTGGCCTTCGCCTCTTCGTACTTTTCAAGGTCTACCGGTTTGGCCTTCCGGTAAATACGTTTTATTTCTACCCCTTCGGTCCGGGTATTGTTCTTTTTCATCTGTAAAAGAACTAATTTCCCTGTCAGGGTAACTGTACCGATATCATGTCCGGGGCTGGCCTCAACAGCTACAATATCTCCTTTTTCGAGAGGTATTCTGGAACTGTTCAGGTAATACCCTTTCCGTGTATTTTTAAATTGCACTTCCACATAATCGGTCGCGTTTGCCGCATCGGGCACATCGCACAACCAATCGTAGGTGTTTAGCTTGCTATTTTGTATTTTGCTGCACCCTTTTTTACCCATGCAGCAGCTTCCTTTATCTAATTTAAAGTCCATTATTGTCTTCTCAAAGAATTCACATTCTGTGTTTAATATACAAAAATAAAGAATTAATTCATAATACCTTCGTTCAGAAGTGGAAAAACAATATTTACATAAAAAAGTGGACTCAATAATGCGGTTTGACATATTGACTAATTGTATCCTTTTTATGTTTATAATTTTACTGGGAAATAGACTCTTCGTGAGTAGTAGGTACAGGAATGATTCCAAATATTCGACTCTCACGGCTTTTACTGTTCATAGCCTCGTGGGCTATGTCATCAACTTAAGAAAAAACGTATTAATATAAGTTTATTTGCTAGCGCGGATATTTATCCGTGCTCACTTAACGTCTGTTTGTTTAGGCACAGATTTTAAATCTGCGTCAGCAAAAAAAGCTTAAGCCCGGGATATTGACCTCGTGGGTAAGTGCGTGGATCAATTCCTTTAATTTTACCTCCGGTTTGCAAAGCCTCTTTCCCCAAGGGGCACTAAACGTGTTTTTTTATCTTAGATTTTATACAAATATAGGTTTCGTGCGAAGATGTATCCTTTTCACAAAAAAGGTGCACCCTCTTGTCGGCAACGATGCACCCTTTTGCCTGAAACGATGCATCCTTTTCAGGCAAAGGACCGGAGGAATTAAAAAAACTCCCCGCTTCTTCTCTCTACAGGCTGATGCCGGCCGGAAAAAAAGCGGGGAGCTTAGATCTTTGAATTGCTGATATATTACGAAATCAGGTGATGTTTTTTAAATACTTTCCGGATCGCTTCCAGTGCATAATTTAACTGGTCGATCGTGTGTGTTGCCATTAATGAGAAGCGGATCAGTGTATCCTGGGGAGCTACAGCAGGAGCTACAACCGGGTTCACAAATACACCTGCATCAAATAGCTCACGGACGATAAGGAAAGTCAGGTCGTTATTGCGGATGAAAAGAGGGATGATCGGGGTCGATGTATGACCTATCTCACAACCCATTTCGCGGAAACCTTTCAGTGCATACTTGGTAAGCCTCCATAGGTTTTCGATCCGTTCGGGCTCACTTAGCATTATATCCAGGGCGGCTCCGGCAGCAGCAGTAGCAGCAGGCGTGTTACTTGCACTAAAGATATAAGAGCGTGAATGGTGGCGCAGATAATTGATTGTATCTTTGTCGGAAGCAATAAACCCACCGATCGATGCAAACGATTTGCTGAAAGTACCCATTATAAGATCCACATCGTCGGTTACACCGAAATGGTTGCAGGTACCACGTCCCTGTTTACCAAGAACACCGATACCGTGTGCTTCATCCACCATAACACTGGCATTGTATTTTTTGCTCAATTCGATAATTCCGGGCAGATTGGCAATATCTCCTTCCATACTGAACACCCCGTCTATCACGATTAGTTTCACTTTATCGGGTTCGCAGCGTTGCAGCATCCGTTCCAGCGATTCCATATCGTTGTGTTTGTATTTCAGTTTGGTAGAGAAAGAAAGACGGTGTCCTTCGATAATCGAGGCGTGGTCTAACTCGTCCCAGATGATATAATCTTCACGGCCTGTCAGGCAGGATACAACACCCAGATTTACCTGAAATCCTGTAGAATATACGATAGCATCCTCTTTACCGACAAATTCTGCCAACCGGTTTTCCAACTCAAGGTGAATATCTAATGTACCGTTCAAAAAACGGGATCCGGCACATCCGGTACCATATTTTTTGGTAGCTTCGATAGCCGCTTCTTTTACTTTTGGGTGATTGGTAAGCCCCAGATATGAGTTTGAACCAAACATCAGAACTTTTTTTCCGTCGATGTAAACTTCAGTATCCTGGTCGCTTTCAATCTTACGGAAATAGGGATAGATCCCCGCGGCCATGGCCTGTTGAGGAGCATCGTATTTCGCTAATTTCTCTTGTAAAAGTTTCATATTGTCAGAAAGAGAATTGTTACGCTTTAATATTTCGTTAAATAAGAGCCGGGATTTGTTTTCTATAACTTATTGCTTACAGTTTGGCAAATCCAGCCGCAAAAGTAGTAAAAAAATAACTTTAAGTGGGAGAAATGCTTTAAAAGTTTTACGAAAGCATTATTTTTGTCGTTTCTTTAGATAAAACAACAGAGGAAATAAATCAGAGGTAAGGAATGAATCATCAGAGTTTCACGATACAGGCCATTATTAATTCAATATCGGGGGTCGGGTCAAAAAGAAAAATACCGAAAATGCTTGATATGTTGTGCGAAAAGGCCGGAATCCCTTTAAAGATACATTTTACGGAATATGCGGGACATGCCAGTGAGCTGACCCAGCATGCCCTCGACGAAGGGGCTTCGTGTATCCTCGCGGTAGGAGGCGACGGCACAGTAAATGAGGTAGCCCGTACGATGCTTTATTCGGATGCTATATTGGGTATTTTACCCCGTGGATCAGGGAATGGGTTGGCACGGGAACTGCATATACCTATGGACGTAAAGAAAGCGGTTGAACTACTTACTAAAAATCATATTTCTACGATTGATGCCTGTAAAGCCAACAACCGGATTTTTTTCTGTACCTGTGGAGTCGGATTCGATGCTGCTGTGAGTAAAAAGTTTGCTTCGCAGAAACACCGGGGATCCATTACTTACCTGCGAAATACTATAGAAGAGTATTTGAGTTATAAACCGGAACCGTATGAATTGTTGATAGATGGCCGGCAGATCAATGAAAAAGCTTTTCTGGTGGCTTGTGGTAACGCGTCGCAATATGGTAACAATGCATATATAGCTCCCCATGCCAATATACAGGATGGCGAAATGGATGTTACCATTCTGGCACCTTTTACACCGTTGGATATAGCACCGCTGGCTATACAACTTTTTACCAGGCAAATAGATAAGAATAGTAAAATACGGACGATGAAAGCCCGCCACATGACAATCGTGAGGCAACAGCCTGGTATTATGCACCTGGACGGTGAGCCTGTAGAAGCCGGTGAACGGATTGAAATAGAAGTTTTGCCTGCTGCTTTAAAGGTGTTTACTCCGGATGAGGTTACTTTTACCCAGGAAGTGCAACACCTGTTTGGGCAGGTAACCCGTTTTTTCGATAAAAATATGCCTTACATTTTCAAATAAAAATCTTTAGTAAGTGCCCGGTATTCCTCAGTATATTGGTGCCGGGACGTTTCTATTACCAAACGGGACTCCTGAAGCGTTTCCGGGGTTGCCGATAGTTCTGCTAACCACCTTTTGGGGGGCGTGTCCGGCAGGGGGCATACAAGGGTAGACCGTGTAATATGTAGCTTCAACTGGTTAGCCAGGCTTTCTGTTTCTGCTTTCTTATCGAAAGGCAGGATCAAAGCAATTCTTCCTATAGGTTGTAAAAGGGACGTACTTTTTTGTAATAACTTCTCCAATGTCAGGCTTTCGTTGTGGCGTGCCAGGTTACGTTGTATATCGGGGCCTTTTAGGGAGGATGTAAAGTAAGGAGGATTAGATAATATCAGGTCATACATCCGGTTACCGGGAGGAACAAAACGATCCAGTGGTAGATGCCACACCCTGATCCTTTCTCCGAAAGGTGACATGCCAGCATTAATTTCTGTTTGCTCGCAGGCGGATTTATCAATGTCGATCGCATCAATCTGTGCCTGACTACGCTGGGCTGCCATGAGTGCGATCAGGCCGCTTCCCGTACCGATATCCAATATGTACCGGCAATTATTTACACGGGCCCAGGCTCCTAACAGTACCCCGTCGGTACCGACTTTCATGGCGCATTTGTCATGCCAAATAGTGAATTGCTTGAAAGAAAAGTACGAATTAGACATAATGTAACCTGTTTCAGGGTACAAAAGTAAAGAAACTTTCCCGTTGCTTCCAAACATCACTAAAAAGCAGTAACTTTGGCACGTTAATTGTGAAATAATCAAACAGTAAAGTATATTAACCCGATATATGAGAAATAAAACAAATATATTCAGCGAGGATTCGTTTGATGACCTGGAAGACAATTTAGGTATTGTAATGCCTATTTTAACTGATTGCGATGTGGATGAAGATTTTACTGACGGAATGGATAAAATAGGAAAAGTGGTTCCTATTTTACCTTTACGCAACATGGTACTTTTCCCCGGTGTAGCTATGCCGGTGATAGTAGGACGCCCTAAATCGATGCGGCTTATTAAAGACGCTGTTAAGAAAAAAGCCCTGATCGGGGTGATCTGCCAGAAAGAAATGAATACCGAAGATCCCGGCCTGGATGATCTTTATTCGGTAGGGGTAATCGCTGATATTGTACGGGTACTGGAAATGCCGGACGGAACCACTACAGTGGTTCTGCAAGGTAAAAAACGTTTCCAGTTGAACGGGTTAGTGAAAAGTGAGCCGTTCATGCAGGGAGAGATCTCACTATTGGAAGATATTATGCCGGATAAAAGCGACCGTGAGTTTGAGGCGCTGACTTCAACAATCAAAGATTTGACGGTGAAGATGCTTGGTGCGATGACAGAACCACCGCGTGACCTGATCTTCTCCATTAAAAATAATAAAAATATTATTCACCTCATTAATTTCTCCTGTAGTAATATCCCAAATAGTGCGGGAGAGAAACAGGAGTTACTGCTGATTGGTGATCTGAAAGACCGGGCGTACCGCCTGCTCTTTATCCTGAACCGGGAGTACCAGCTGGTGGAGCTGAAAACCTCTATCCAGATGAAGACCCACGAGGATATTAACCAGCAACAGAAGGAGTATTTCCTGCAACAACAGATCAAGACAATTCAGGAAGAATTGGGGGGTAACATCAATGAACTGGAGATAAAAGAACTCCGTGAGAAGGCGGCGAAGAAGAACTGGCCTCAGATGGTCGCGGAAGCTTTCGAAAAAGAGATTCGTAAACTGGAGCGCCTGCATCCCCAATCGCCGGATTTCTCTATCCAGACACAATATGTACAAACCATTGTAAACCTTCCCTGGAATGAATACAGCAAAGATAATTTCAACCTGAATCATGCGCAGAAGGTATTGGACCGCGACCATTACGGTTTGGAAAAGGTGAAAGAACGTATTATCGAACATTTAGCTGTCTTGAAGCTGAAAGGCGATATGAAATCGCCGATCATTTGCCTGTATGGCCCTCCGGGAGTAGGTAAAACATCGTTGGGTAAATCCATTGCCGAAGCATTGAACCGGAAATATGTACGTGTTTCGTTAGGCGGGTTGCATGATGAAGCCGAGATACGCGGCCACCGCCGTACCTATATCGGGGCTATGTCCGGACGTATTATCCAGAACCTGCAGAAAGCGGGAACTTCCAATCCTGTATTTGTACTGGACGAAATAGATAAGGTAACCAATGATTTTAAGGGCGATCCCGCGGCAGCCTTGCTGGAAGTGCTGGACCCTGAACAGAACAATGCCTTCCACGATAATTATCTGGATATAGATTATGATTTAAGTAAGGTGATGTTTATTGCTACAGCCAATAACCTGAATACCATTTCGCAACCTTTGCTTGACCGTATGGAGATGATCGAGGTGAGTGGTTATATTCTGGAAGAGAAAGTGCAGATTGCATCCCGGCACCTGGTGCCCAAACAAATGGAGGCACATGGTATTCCGAAGGGAATGGTGAAATTCCAGAAAAAAGCTTTACAGACAATTGTTTCGTCTTATACCCGCGAAAGTGGTGTACGCGAACTGGATAAGAAAATAGCCCAGGTGATGCGTAAACTGGCCCGTAAGATAGCCATGGATGAACCTGTACCTACTACTATTGCGGCAGAGGATCTGAAAGAGTATTTGGGCGCTATCCAATATAGTCAGGATAAATACCAGGGCAATGAATATGCCGGAGTGGTTACAGGTTTGGCCTGGACGGCGGTAGGAGGTGAGATTCTTTTTGTAGAATCAAGCCTGAGCCGTGGTAAAGGAGGAAAACTGACACTGACCGGCAACCTGGGTGATGTAATGAAAGAATCTGCTATGCTGGCATTGGAGTATATTCATTCGCATGCTCCTCTGTTTGGTATTGAGGAAGAGATGTTTGAAAAGTGGAATGTACACGTGCATGTGCCGGAGGGAGCCATTCCGAAAGATGGGCCGAGTGCCGGTATCACCATACTTACTTCGCTGGTATCCGCGTTTACCCAACGAAAGGTAAAACAACATCTGGCCATGACCGGCGAAATTACCCTGCGCGGTAAAGTTCTTCCGGTAGGAGGTATCAAAGAAAAAATCCTGGCAGCCAAACGTGCCGGCATTAAAGATATTATTTTGTGTAAAGAGAACCAGAAAGATGTAGAAGAGATCAAAGATGAATACATCAAAGGTCTTACCTTTTACTATGTGGTTGACATGAAAGAGGTAATCGATCTGGCTCTTTTAAAGGAAAAGGTGGAGAATCCTGTGTTTTAAAAGAACTATTTAATACCCAAAAATGTACTTGTTCCCGTGTTTGACACGGGACCGCAAAAGAACCCATAAAAAAAGGTAGTTCAGGGAATGAACTACCTTTTTTATATGTGTTGATTTCGTTTACTTATTCTGCAACTGTTTCTTCTGCTCCGGTTGTCGTTTCTGCTTCCGTTTCTTCTCCGCTCTCTTCGGGAGTGAAATCGGTAAGTCCTTTTTCCACCAGCAGGTTATACCAGTTTAACAATTTCTTGATGTCGTTTGGATATACCCGTTCACGATCGAAGTTTGGTAATACTTCTGCCAGGTATTCACGCAGTTGGTCGTTTTTAGAACCGGCTACAGTGATAGATGTTTTCTGGCCGTTTTCTTTGGTTTTGATAGCTGTCAGAACTTCGTGTAAAGGAACTTCATCATTATCTGTATAGATTGCGATATCTCCCAGCGAAATAACTTTATCCTTCGCATAGGCCGGAATTCTTTTGCCGTCAACCAGCGATTCTACGATTAACATTTTATTTCCCTGCGAAACTAATTTAAATAGTCCGGGTCTTCCTGCAATAGACAGTATAGCCTTCAACATAAATCTTTACTTTAGAGTGTTATACTTTTCAGGATGCAAATGTAATATAAATTGACAATTGATAATTGACAATTGGCCATTAAATATCCTACAAAAAAAAGCCACCCCGTTTCCGGAATGGCTTTTTTGTATGGCAATAGAAGCCGGGTGATTAAAACCTTTTTTCTTTGATTCTTGCTTTTTTACCGGTAAGTGCACGTAAGTAATACAGTTTAGCTCTGCGAACTTTACCTACTTTGTTAACAGTAACGCTTTCGATGAAAGGAGAATCCATAGGGAAAATTCTTTCTACACCTACGTTCTCAGACATTTTACGTACTGTGAAACGTTTTTTGTCTCCGTGTCCGGAAATGCGGATCACTACACCTCTGTACTGCTGAATACGCTCTTTGTTACCTTCTTTGATACGGTAAGCAACTGTGATAGTGTCACCGCTTTTGAACTTTGGAAGTTCATTTTTGGTAGCGAATGCTTCTTCTGCAATTTTAATTAAGTCCATGTTTTATAGCTTTTTAATATTTGTTTTAAACGAAACGCAATATAACGGGCTACTTTTCCCGCCAGAGATTACGTAAAGCGGATGCAAAGTAACGAAACATTTACCAGAATACCAAAAACAGAGTGGATTAAATTGTTGTTATCTTAAATAGACAATTAAATATTACCCTTTACTTTTTCTTAATTGTCAATTATCCATTGTCAATTATTCGTATCTTTGAAACTTATATAACGATAAAAGCGAGGATGAAGAAATTTGGTATTATTATCAGCTTCCTTGGGTTGCTCTTTTCCGGTTATTCGCAAACCATACCGGAACTGTACCGGCAGGCTGATAAAGAAAAAATGAATCATTGGGTTGATTCGGTTTTTAACCGGTTAACACCAGAGGAACGGGTTGGCCAGCTATTTATGATCGTGGTAGATCCTAAAACCGATGCCCGTAATATGCAATTGGTGAACCGTTACCTTACTGAAATAAAAATAGGGGGAGTGCTTTTCCAGAAAGGCGATCCTGTTTCACAGGCCGAGGTTACCAATACCATTCAGAAAACCGCCAATGTGCCTTTATTGATAGCACTGGATGGTGAATGGGGGCTTTCTATGCGGTTGAGTAATACTACCCGCTTTCCTAAAAATATGATGCTGGGTGCGATAGAAAACGACGACCTGATCCGCTTATATGGCGAGGAAGTAGGCCGCCAGTGCCGGGAATTGGGTATCCATATCAATTTTGCACCTTCGCTGGATGTAAACAGCAATACGGATAATCCGGTAATCGGGTTGCGCTCGTTTGGGGAATCTCCTGAAGCTGTGGCCGGAAAAGGTATCGCGTATGCCAGGGGGTTGGAAAGTATGGGAATCTTGTCGGTTGCTAAACATTTTCCGGGTCATGGGGATACATCGGAAGATTCGCACCATACGTTGCCGGCTGTCCGGCATGATATCCTGCGGTTGGATAGCGTTGAGTTGCTGCCTTTCAAAAGATATATATATGAAGGTTTCGGAGGGATTATGAATGCCCATCTTTATATTCCCGCCTTAGATAACACACCTAACCGGCCGGCGTCTCTCTCTAAAGCAGTAGTGAGCGAATTGTTACAAAAAACGCTTGGTTTTACAGGTTTAACCTTTACCGATGCGTTGGCTATGAAAGGTGCTTCGGCTAATAGTTCTGATAATCCCTGTGTATTAGCTCTGCAAGCCGGGAATGATGTGTTATTGGGACCGGCTGCAGCATTCAGCGATTATAAAGCTGTGTTAAAAGCAATTGAGCAGGGAATACTTACAAATGCCGATATTGATGCAAAATGCCGGAAGGTTTTGGAATATAAGTTTATTGCAGGACTGAATAACTATAAACCGGTTGAAGTAAAAGGGCTTGAAGAACGTTTGAACTCGCCCCATGCCGCCTGGGTAGCAGCAAAACTAAATGCGGAATCGATTACTTTACTAAAGAATGAGTCTGACATTCTTCCTCTGAAAGAACTGGATAAAAAGAAAATAGCAGTGCTTTCGTTGGGAGAGGGTACAAACAGTGACTTTCAGCGGGTCGTGAATTTGTATGATAAAGTAGACCGTTATAGCCTGACCCGTAATTCCTCTGCCGACCAGATCAAACAGGTATATACTAAATTACAAAATTATGATGTGATTATTTGCGGGGTGCATACGGTACGTATTCCGGAAAGTGCAGAGTTACGCCAGCTGGCTGCTAAGAAAGAGGTAATCCTGGCATTTTTTACTTTGCCTTATTTCTGCACGCAATACATCCAATCTATTAATCTGGCAAAAGGGGTGGTAATGGCTTATGAAACAACTCCCCTGGCACAGGATTTTGCGGCACAGGCTATTTTTGGTGGAATAGCCATGCAGGGTAAGTTGCCGGTTAGTATCCCGGGCTTGTATTTTGCAGGAACAGGAATGTTTACATCCAAAACCCGTTTAGGATACCATGAACCGGAAGAGGTTGGCGTGAATCCTGTACGGCTGGATGTGATTGATACGATTGTAAAACAGGGATTGGACGAAGGTGCTTATCCCGGTTGCCAGGTATTGGTGGCTAAAAACGGCATGGTTATTTATAATAAATCGTTCGGCTATTTTGATAGTTCAAAGAAACAGAAAGTAACCAATCAGTCTGTATACGATCTGGCATCGGCATCGAAAGCTGCCGGTACCCTGTTGGCTGTAATGAAAGGATACGACCAGGATGCTTATACATTAAATACTACGGCAGCCACCTATATACCGGAGTTGCAGCAGACAGATAAAAAAGATATTACAATACGGGAGTTATTGTTTCACCAGTCCGGAATGATCTCTTCTCTGAATTTTTATATTAAAGCAATAGATAAGAAAAGTTATACCGGAAATTTGTATGCATCGGCAAAAGATGCGGCTCACCCGGTACAGTATGATGCTAAAACATGGGTAAGAACTGATTATAAGTTTTACCTGGAAATTGTTTCCCCAACAAAGAAAGAAGGGTTTACAACAGAAGTAGCACGCAACTTATACCTGAGCCCTACGTTCCAGGATTCAATTATGGCGCAGATTGCCGGTTCGAAATTAACCAACCGTGGAACTTACCGGTATAGTTGTATCAATTTTATCACTCTGCAAAAAATGGTTGAAAACCGTTTGGGACAGCCGCTCGATGAATTGTTGTATACCCAATTTTATGACAAACTGGGGGCAAACGACCTACGGTATACACCTTTAAAATGGATGGATTCAACCCGTATCGTGCCTACGGAACATGATAAATTTATCAGGAAACAGGTGTTGAGGGGATATGTACACGATGAGGCCGCTGCGTTTCTGGGAGGAGTGTCCGGGAATGCCGGTTTGTTCTCTTCGGCTAATGATTTGGCTAAGCCTCTGCAGATGTTGCTGAATCTGGGATCCTATGGAGGAGAAGAATATATCTCTACTGAAACAGCACGGTTGTTTACACAAACCAAGAGTCCTAATTCACGCAGGGGACTTGGCTTTGATAAGCCGGATACGTCGGCTCCTAAAAAATCGCCTACAGGGGCTTTGGCTCCGGCTTCTGTTTATGGACATACCGGTTATACCGGTACCTGTTTTTGGGTAGACCCGGATAACCAGCTTATTTATATTTTCCTGAGCAACCAGGTAAATCCGACAAGGCTGAATACAAAACTTTTTTCCCTGGATATCCGTGCCCGCATTCAGGATGCCCTATACAAAGCAATTAATCAATAATATTATTCATAAATAAAACGATAATCTATTATGCTGTTTGGACACGGTGACGATTTTTATAACACTACAACAGAAGTAATAAGTAACTTCAGTTCGAATGTCTGGCATGGTGCAAACCTCGATAAACTGAAAGAGCATCTGATCACGCAATTTGATAAACTGGCCTGTTATCCTGAACCGGATGCAGGTAGTTTAAAAAGGTTGCTGGCACGCCGTTTTGAGATTAAGGAAGAGAATGTGTTGATAACAAATGGAGCTACCGCGGCTATTTATCTGTTGGCACAGGTGGGGCGTGGCTCATCTTCTATGATACAGATTCCTGCTTTTTCGGAATATGAAGATGCCTGTCGTTTGCATGAACACAAGATCAGTTATTTCCGTACTTCGGAAGATCTTTCTAACCTGAATCTGGAAGGACAGGATTATTGCTGGATATGCAATCCGAATAACCCGGATGGAAAACTGATACTCCGTACAGAGTTACTGAAACTGATAGGCGAAAATAAGAAGACTACGTTTATAATTGACCAGTCTTACGCAGCGTTTACAACAGAGGAGCTGTTAAAACCTTCTGATTTGAAGAATCATAAGAACCTGATTCTGATTCACTCGATGTCTAAGGCATATAAAATTCCCGGACTGCGGGTAGGGTATATACTGGGACAACCGGCTATAATTAAAGAGGTAAATAAATATGTGACACCCTGGTCTGTCAATGCCCTGGCTATTGAAGCAAGTAAGTATATACTGATACATCCGGCACAGTTTACTTTGCCTATCCGTAAATGGCAACGTGAAACGGCCGAATTTATTTATCAGTTGAATAAGATGGAAGGCCTTGAAGTAATTCCAACTTCTACACCTTTCTTTTTAATACGGCTGAAAAAAGGAACAGCATCAGAACTAAAGAAATATTTGTTGAAACATCATGGAATATTGGTGAGGGACGCAGCTAACTTCCGCGGTCTGGATGAACGGTATCTGAGGTTGTGTGCACAAACGACCCAGGAAAACCTGGCTTTGGCGGATATTATCAAAGAATGGCTGGGGAAACGGTGAAATCCGGTATTCGAATAAAAAGAAAAGAGGATGCTTCTATGAAGTATCCTCTTTTTAGTTTTTTTCTGTGTGTAGTGAAATTACTCAAAATACTTGTTTAGAGCAATATGCCCCAGATAGCCTGCAATAATTAAACCAAGGCCAATAAGAAGCATTACATTTGTCATGCCACCGGTCAACGCAGGTACCGCCAGCACTAACACCCCGATCAGGAGTACCAAAACTCCCAGATATTTTACAAATCCGTTCATGGTTATAGATGTTTATAATTATTTTCTACCACAAATAAAGCAATAATAACCCGATTCAAAAAATATTTTAAGATAAAAATAATGATTACGATCAATTTAGATTTTATATTTGTAGTATTAAATACGGTTTCAGATGTTAAGGATACTATATGTGATTTATTTGTGGTTATTCATGGTACCCTTATTCCTGGTACTGACTTTGCTAACGGCCTTGACTACCATTATCGGATGTCTGTTGGGAGGAGAGAGGATTTTTGCTTATTATCCGGGTATGATCTGGTCACGCCTGACCTGTTATATGGCTTTATGTCCGGTAGAAGTAAAGGGGCGGGAGCATATTGATCCTAAAAAGTCATATGTCTTTGTCGCTAATCATCAGGGTGCGTTTGATATCTTTTTGATTTATGGATTCTTGGGAGTACCTGTTAAATGGGTGCTGAAAGAAGGTATAATGAAGATCCCTTTTGTAGGAACAGCCTGCCGGGCTGCCGGATTTATTCCGGTAGATAATTCTACGTCCAAAGCTGCCGCGCGCTCGGTTACAGAAGCAGAAAAAGCTTTGCGCAAAGGAGCATCGGTAGTAGTTTTTCCGGAAGGTTCGCGTACATATGACGGCCGGATGATCCGCTTTAAGAAAGGAGCCTACCAAATGGCTTTCGACCAACATTTATCTATTGTACCGATTACGTTGAATGGTCCCTATAAGGTTTTACCTATCGGTTCGCTGAATATAAAACGCCACCGGATGGAGATGATTATTCATCCTCCTATCCCAACAGATGGAATATCGCCTGATAATAAAGAACTGCAGAAACTGGCAGACCATACACAGCAGGTGATTGCTTCCACTTTATGGGATGAATTTAAATAATTTTTGTATTACCAGTTTTTCAATACTCCCCGCCGGATAACAGATACACTGAATCCGATTCCATTATCAACAACATTACCTGCGTCGTTGGCTAAAGAGCCTTTAAACAACCAGTCTTTCAGTTGTGGATGTTGATAAGTAATATCTACCACACTGGAAACACCAAATTTCTTTGCTCGGTAAGGCCGGGAATGTGTACCGAAATTGTTCATAACAGTGAACAGAAGACGATAACTTAATTGTGGATTGATATCTCCTTCAGCACCTACGTGCCAGTCTTTGACACGATTGCATTTGAATCCCAGTGCTCCGTCTTCATTATATTCGGGCGAAAGTAGTAAAGGAGAAGCTAAACTGCGGTTGAAATAAGAAACACCGGTAGTGTATTCGCCATTATTATAATAGTTGTCGTTACCTCCTCCACGGCGGGAATAAAAGTATTCACGATCAAACTTTATAAAGTGCATGGTTCCGGATTGATGGCGTGTCTCTACTGTTTCCAATACTACTTTACGAAGCCAGCTGATAGTTGGTAAATTAATTTCCAATCCCCAAAGTCCATCCCAGCGGGTAGCCCATTCTGCTCCGGAACCATCTTCAAAAAAACGTTGGTGATAAAAAGATGCTTCCCAGTTTTCTTTTTTATAGCTGAATTTGATATCGTATGAACCATAATGGTTACCTAAAGCATTGGCCTGGTCGCTGGCTGTTGCACCGCTTCCGCCTTCTTTAAATGTAACGATCCGTATAAAGTCTTTTAAAGAACTGGGTTGTTTTCCATATTTTGTAGATGTTCCACCCCATTGAGCCCAGTGCTGCACACCAAGAGTAGCACTAAAGGGAGATCCGTTCTTGGAATCTAATGCCCTTAGGTATAAAGATTTGTGATGCCACAGGGTGTTTTTTACATATATCTGTTTATCATTCACAAACTGTTCCAGGTATTTTGTGTCGAAAGAACGTCCGGCGGCAAAGTCTCCCCGCAGATGAACCCAGCCTTGTGTAAAAGGAATGGGTACAAAATCCGTAAGACTCACATTGATCTCCGGAAGGGGGCGGGCATTGTTAGAGAATACCATATCTCCCGAAGAGAGATTCCGGTCCCATAACGAATTATACTTTTCTTTGCTGCCAATGCTTAACTGCAACTTTTTATATCCGATTTCTCCATACACCTGCTGTACATAAACATTCCGGTACCGTGAGGTAGAGGCTATAACATCCAATCCGGCATTCCAGTAAAAACCTTTGCCGAACCGCTGGTTTTGAAAAACTCCCGCACTTAAGTAGCCGTTATTACTGTCGAGAGGTATTTTTCCGTATTTATTACTTACTATCCAGAAAGGAGTTGTTGAACCCGTTGCTGCCGAACCGAATAATTCGATTTTATAAACCAGTGCATCTTCGTTTTCCGCTTGTTCCTGTGCTATTAATATAAAAGGAGTAAGAATAAATAAGAAGGATAGGATATATAAATGTACAGTTTTCATGTCTATTCTTTTTTTGAACGATGGCAAAGGTACATATTAAAAATTAATTGACAATTGACAATTGACATTTGATAAAGATTCAGTACGTTTGCACCGTCTTAAAATAATAACCTAATATGAACCAAATATATTTTTCGGTAAATACCTTTGAGTTGATAATAGCAGGAATACTGGCCCTTTTATTTGTTATTCTGATACTTTATCTGTTTATTGTTTATCTTCGTCCCTACCGGGAAAGAAAGACAAATCCGGGTGGAAATCTTTCCGAATCACAACCCCCGGTTTCTGTTATTGTGTATGCCAAGAATGAATCGGTCAATCTGAAAGAGAATCTTCCCTTGTTGTTGAATCAGGATTATCCGGTTTATGAAGTTATTGTGGTAAATGATGGTTCTACGGATGAGAGTGAAGATGTATTGAGTCAGCTTGAAACAGAATATAAGAATCTGTATCACACATTTATACCGCAGGAATCACGTTACCTGAGCCGTAAAAAGCTGGCCTTAACTGTTGGAATCAAGGCTGCAAAGAATGATATTCTGCTATTTATAGAACCTAACTGTAAACCTTTGACAAACTGGTGGATCTACCGGATGGTGCAATCGTATAATAAACCGGGAACCGAAGTCGTGTTGGGATATTGTGCCTACCGCAGGGTAAACGGGTTTCTGCATAAACTGGCTTCGTATGATAATCTGGTAACAGGGTTGCAGTATCTTTCGGGAGCCATACGCCGCCGGCCCTTTAAAGGTAATGGGCGAAATCTATCCTACTGCAAAGAATTATTCTTTACGAATAAAGGATTTAGTAATTCTCTTAAATTGCATGCGGGCGATGACGATCTTTTTATTAATACCTGTGCAACCTGTAAAAATACACAGGTGGAATATTCGCCGGAAAGTATTACAGAAGTAGAACCGGTGAGCCGTTTTAGTGTGTGGAAAGAGATGAAGGTGTCACGCGCGGCAACTCAACATCATTACCGCAGAGGTAGTTTGTTACCTTACCGTTTTGAAGCATTTGTTTATATTTTATACCTGCTGCTTTCTCTGTTTTCAGTGGTTGCAGGTATTCAGGGAAACCTGTTTCTACCCGTTACCGGGTTAAGCCTGTTTCTGGTATATTACTGTATAAAAGGAATTGTTTTCCGTCTTTCGGCACGCATGCTTCAACAGCCTTCGGTAAGTAACTGGTTACTGTTCCTGGATATTATCCTATTTTTCATGAATCTGTATGTACGGGTATACCGTATATTTCGTGGAAAGAACGATTACACATTCCGGGTTCAGGGAAAGAACAGATAAAAATTATTCGAAACGAATACTTTTTACCGGGTCAATCCGGGTAATGAGGTAGGAGGGAGCCAGCATCATTAATAAAGATGCGGTTAAAGTTCCAATGTTTAGTAAAATAAGGGATAGAATGTTCAGATCAATAGGAACCGCATCCAGATAATAAACGGAAGGATCAAGGGATATCAATTTAAAATGCGACTGAACCAGGCAACAGGTAATCCCGATAATGTTTCCCCAAATCATTCCTTTCCCAATCAGGAAAAAGGAGATATAAAGAAATATTTTGCGGATACTAAGATTATTCTCGCCCATAGCCTTTAATATACCAATCATATTGATCCGTTCCAGAATCAGAATCAGTAATCCGGATATCATGGTGAAGCCGGCTACAGCCATGATCAGTATCAGAATAACGATCACATTTAAGTCCAGAACATCCAGCCAGTTGAAGATCATCGGATTCATATCTTTTATGGATTCTACATAGAAACCGTTCCTGTGCCGGTCCTGTTTCTCACTCATATAAACATATAGTTCATAAGTAAGCTCGTCCAGTTCGTTATAGTTATCTACCAGTATTTCCAATCCACTGGCTTCATCACTTTCCCAGCCATTCAGCCGGCGTACCTGTTTGATATCTGCTATGACAAATATTTTATCGTAATCCAGAAATCCGGTATCGTAAATTCCGGTTACTGTAAATTTACGTGCCCGCACCTCGTCCTGTATAAAATAGGTAAGGAAGGATTCACCGATTTTCAGGTTTACCCGGTCTGACAGGTATCTGGAAATAATTACATCAGTTGAATTTTTTTCCGGATCAATGGTAAGGATATCGCCTTCTACCAGATTGGTACGGAAAAACGACCAGTCATAATCCGTATCTACCCCTTTCAGTACAATACCTTCAAAATCATTGTCGGTTTTCAGGATACCCGGTTTAGTCGCGAAACTTTCTACATGGCGGATTCCGGGATAGTCTTTTAATTCCTGTAATAATGTATCGCTAATAGTAACCGGAATAGTTTCGTATGAGGTATTACTGTCGAAATTTGATATCTGTATATGCGAACCAAACCCGATAACCTTATTCCTTACCTCCTTTTTGAAACCGGTGATAATGGCAACAGAGAGGATCATGACAGCCAGCCCCAGCGCAATACCGATAATAGCCAGTTTAACAGCAGGGGGAGTAACCTGGCGGTCTCCCTCTTTATTAAAATGAATTCTTCTTGCTATAAATAATTCCAGATTCATACCTTAAATCACACGCCCCGGATAAGCTTCCAGTGCTTTGGCAAGAACAACTAATGCCCTGGCCAGATCTTCTTTTTTCAGTACATAGGCAATACGTACTTCGTTTCTGCCAAGTGCCGGATCGGTATAAAAACCTGATCCCGGAGCCATCATAATCGTTTGTTCTTCGTATTCAAATTCGCTCAGGCACCAGGCACAGAACTTATCCGAATCGTCTACCGGCAATTTTGCCATGGTATAAAATGCTCCCATAGGAATCGGTGAATAGCACCCCGGAATACGGTTGATTCCGTCAATCAGGAACTTACGTCTTTCCACATACTCATTATATACATCCAGCATATACTCTTCCGGCGCATCCAACGAGGCTTCGGCAACCAACTGGCCAAGAAGCGGCGGACTTAACCGGGCCTGACACCATTTCATAACATTTTCTTTCACCATCTTGTTTTTGGTGATGATTGCTCCGATCCGGATACCGCATTCGCTGTATCGTTTAGAAACAGAATCAACCAGTACAACATTGTTTTCAATGCCTTCGAGGTGAAATGCAGAGATATAAGGTGCACCGGTATAACAAAATTCCCGGTATACTTCGTCAGAGAAAAGAAACAGGTCGTATTTCTTAACCATATCCCGGATCTGGTTCATCTCTTTTTGTGTATATAAGTAACCTGTAGGATTGTTAGGGTTACAGATCAGGATCGCTTTGGTACGTGGAGTAATCAGTTCCTCGAATTTTTCGACAGACGGAAGGGCAAAACCTTCGTCTATAGAGGAGGATACAGTTTTGATAACTGCTCCGCTGGAAATTGCGAATGCCATATAGTTTGCATAAGCCGGTTCGGGAACTATGATCTCATCACCCGGATCCAGGCATGCCATGAAAGAAAAGAAAACCGCTTCCGAACCTCCGGTAGTAACAATGATATCGTCAACATCTACCATGATGTTGAATTTATGATAGTATTTAACCAACTTTTCGCGGAAACTTAATATCCCTTCACTTGGAGAGTACTCCAGTACGGTACGGTCTATTTTTTTCAGTGCGTCAAGCGCTACCTGTGGAGTAGGCAGATCGGGTTGTCCGATATTCAGGTGATAAACTTTACGACCTTTAGCTTTCGCCTTATTGGCAAGTGGAACGAGCTTTCTGATAGGCGAGGCAGGCATACTGACCCCTCGCTGTGAAATATTGGGCATCCTGTATTGTTTTGTAAATAAATTAGTTCAATTGAATGTAAAATGCCACAAAAATAGCGCAACTTGCGAGATTTTGCAAATAAAAAACCGTATTAAATACCCGGAGGGGGAGAATCTTTACTTGCATGCATGGTAGATACAAATGCCTTCGGGTCAATTATTTTAACTTCATCTTTCAAACGAGGCAGGTCTTTCCGTTCTGCAATGGTAAAAATAATATCTTTTTCTTTCCCCTCATACATTCCACGGCCATGCAGGAACGTACCCCGCATACCCATTTTGTCAACAATTAATTCTTTGATCTCCTGTGTTTTGGCGGAAACAATAAAGACAGCCCGGTTGGGATTCTCAACTTGAAACATTTCCACTACTTTACCGTACACAAAAATGGTAAACCATGAATAAAGGGGAACTGCCCAATCCTGAAATACCAGCAGCCCCAGCATTACGATAGCAGAGTCAAGTAAAATGATGGTATTGCTCACTTTCAGGCCGGCGCTGTTTGCTATAACCTGGGCTAAAACATCAGTTCCGGCACTGGTACTATGTGCACGAAAAATACAGGTAACTCCTAATCCCAGAATAGCACCACCATAGAAACAGGCAATGAAAGGATCATTTTCTACTAAAGGCAGTTCCCTGAAAAAGTAAGATAAGGTATCTGTAAATGCAGAAATTAATAAAAACGAGACAATTGTTCTGGGGCCAGAAGACAATCCTAATTTTTTTATAGCCAGAAACAGAAGAGGTATATTAAAGCACAGCGCCGTAGCTCCCATGGGTAATCCGTCAGGAAAAAAGGAAAACACTCCATGCGTTACATGGTGTATTACAATAGAAATACCATACACACCACCCGGTACAATTTTATAGGGAGCCAGAAATACTACGTAACTAAGTGCCTGAAGAAATGCGCCTAATACGATAAGTATATAAGCCGAAATGTTTTTTTTGAGGCTGTAGGGTAGTGTCCTCGTTTGTTGTTTGTTCACCATAGCGTTTTAGCGGGCATTAAATTTCTGCAAAGATAGAAATAAAAAAGAAGGATGTATCTGCAAGAGGTACATCCTTTCGTATAAATCGATTTAAATAGATTGTTTTTCTTTTTTTTACTTATATGCCAGATATGAATCCGGGAGCGCGTCAATATAAACTTTCCGTTCGTTGTTATTATTCGTAATGTTTAATAACACTACATATTTGCGGTATTGCTCTGCTGAAAGAGTCTCTTTCATCAGTTTCAGATTGCTGACAAGAGCATACTGCATGCGTTTATACTGATTTTTTGAACTGCTACGTAAACTTTCTTTTTGTAACTCAATAAAAAACTCGTTAATACTTGCTACTTCTGCTTTTTGTGCCGGAGTTAACTCCAGGTATTTGCTCAGCTTTTCTGTGCTGGCAGCAAAAGGAACTTTTGTAAATCTCTCTTCTTTGCCTTTTGCAAAACTAATAGTTGTACAAAGCAAAAGGGCGATAATTGATAAACCTAAACTTTTCATAACGACTAAACCTTTAAAATAATAAACCTAAAATAACCTAAAACCTATAAATGCATTTGCATTACCTAAACAATCTTTTGCTTTAAATCGTAATGCAAATATAAAAATATGTTTTAAAACATAGCTTCTTGATATGGTTAATAAATATTAATATTGTGTGTTTTAATTGTTTTGACCGGATTTTGCAATCATTTTGTAATATTATATTCGGTGTTGTATGTTAAAATGACAATTGTTGTTCTCCTGTTATAATAATCTGTATAGAATGTGTTCTTATGGGAGCAGCTTATATTTCTCATAAAAAGGTTTTGATAGAAAAATGTAGACAAACAGGGATAATATACAACAGCCTGCACCTGCCAGAAAAGCTGCTGATAAACTGTAGTGGTTTGCAATAAAACCAGCTGCTAATGTACCGGTTCCAACACCAATATCAAAAGAGGTAAGATAAGTAGAAGTTGCGGTACCGCGCCTGTCGGGTGATGCTACATTTACAAAAATATATTGGTAAGCCGGAACGCTTATACCGAAACCGGTACCGATAAGAAGAGCACAAAAATGAAAAACCCATTCGTGATGAACAAAAGAGAAAAGCAGAAAAGAGAGTGTCAAACAGAGTAATGCGCATATAGATACACTATGTACTTTACCTGTGTCGATCAATTTTCCGGAAATAACCCGGGAAATACCTACCCCTATAGCCATGAATATAAAGAAGTAGCTGGGCGAAGAGATACTGATCTCTTTTCCATATAATATAACAAAAGAGACTATCATGCCGTATGGAATAGCACTTAATATGTAAGAAAGTGCTGAAGGTAAGGCTTTGACAAGAATGAAACGATCTAAAGAGAAGGGCGGACGGTGGACCGGCTTTTTGCTTGTGTAGCGGATCATTATCACAGAAATAACCACTACCACAGCCGTAAGAAAGGTTAGTAAGATTAACGGGTGAAACCCGTGTGTATTATAGAACCATACCGCAACAACCGGAGCGAGTGACATCGAAAGGTTTAGAGTTACTCCATAGAATCCCATGCCTTCGCCCCGCCGTTGTGAAGGTATAACATCTATCGTGATTGTATTGCCGGCTACGGAGGTTAGCCCCATAAATCCACCCTGTACAAAACGAACAAGCATTACACGGAGAACCGTATTGGCAAAAAAGTAACCGGTAAACAGCAGTGTGAAAAGTATAAAAGCAAAGAGATAAAGCGGTTTCCGGGAGAAACTATCTACCAGATAACCGGAAAAAGGCCGTACACATAATAAGCCGATTGTATAACTGGATAGAGCTAAACCAACGGAAG
Source organism: Tannerellaceae bacterium (assembly GCA_021203545.1). GTDB lineage: Bacteria > Bacteroidota > Bacteroidia > Bacteroidales > Tannerellaceae > UBA4116. The sequence continues at coordinate 43,860 of JAJQAZ010000104.1, forward strand.
AAGGGTTATGTAACTCTTCCGTCAGGTAAACAGGCATAGTGGGCATCAGCATATAAAATGTAAAGCTCATGAAAAAATAGGAAACACAACATTGTATAAAATTCCTGTTCCACAAAGCAGGCTTCTGTTCCTGTATTGAAATCATATCAGGCAAGTTCACTAAGTTCGAGCCAACGCATCGTCTTTTCGTCAATCTCTTCAATCAACTGTGCTATGCGTTCTCCTCCGGCTATCAGTTCTTTGTTGCTGAGTGCTCCACTGCTCATACTTGTCTCCAGCTCGCTTTTCTCCTGTTCAAGTAACGGAATCTCTTTTTCCAGTGCCTCAAATTCCTGTTTCTCTTTGAAAGAGAGTTTCTTTTTGGTCTCTGTGCGGGATTTCTCCTGCTTTTCGGTTGCAGGCTTTTGCCGGGCGGTTTCTGCCTCTTTTTCCAATTTGTCCTGAACCTCTTTCCACTCGCGGTATTGGGTATAATTACCGGGAAAATCTTTTATATCTGCATTTCCACGAAATACTAACAGATGGTCTACCACTTTATCCATAAAATACCGGTCGTGAGAAACCACAATCACACAACCTTTAAATGTTTTAAGATATTCCTCCAGAACATTTAATGTGATAATATCCAGATCGTTGGTAGGCTCATCCAGTACAAGGAAGTTTGGATTCTGCATTAAGACAGTACATAGGTATAGCCTTCGCTTTTCGCCTCCGCTTAATTTATATACGTAATTATGTTGTCTATCGGGAGTAAAAAGAAAATAGTTCAGGAATTGGGATACAGTCATTTTCTTACCGTCTCCCAAATCTACATATTCAGCAATATTCTGAACCACATCAATAACTTTCATCTGTTCGTCGAACTGTAGTCCGTTCTGGCTATAATATCCAAACCGCACGGTTTCGCCAATATCAAACCGGCCACTATCCGGTGCTACATCACCAATCAGCATTTTAATGAAAGTAGACTTTCCGGTTCCGTTGTTGCCTACGATACCCATTTTTTCGAACCGGGCAAACGTATAGTTAAAATCTTCAACAATCCGGATATCGCCAAACCGTTTACTTACATGTTCGGCTTCAAATATTTTAGAACCTATATAGGCCGATTTTACTTCCAGATTAACTGTTCCGGCATCACGGGGCTGTTTTACCTTTTTCTCCAGTTCATGAAATGCATCGATCCTGTATTTTGCCTTTGTGCCTCTTGCCTGTGGCTGCCTGCGCATCCATTCCAGTTCTTTTTTGAAAAGATTCCCGGCCCGTTCGGCTTCCGCGTTGAATGCCTCCACACGTTCCTCCCGTTTTTCCAGGTAATAACTATAATTCCCTTTATACTGGTAAATCTGCTGACGGTCTATTTCCATGATCTCATTACAAACCCGGTCCAGAAAATACCTGTCGTGTGTAACCATAAGGATACTTATTGTCTGGCGGCTAAGGTAATTTTCCAGCCATTCGGTCATTTCCAGGTCCAAATGGTTGGTAGGCTCATCCAGAATAATCAGTTCCGGTTCGGTAATCAGTACATTTGCCAGGGCAACACGTTTCAGTTGTCCGCCGGATAACTCCTCCACCTTCTGGTCAAAGTCCGTAATTTTAAGTTGGGATAAAATCTGTTTGGCACGTTGCTCATAATCCCAGGCTTTTAACGTATCCATACGTACCAGAATATCTTCAAGCGCAACCGTATCGTTTCCGGCTATTGCTTTCTCATAAGCCGCAATTAGCTGAACTGTTTCGTTTTGTGAATAAAAACAGGCCTGTAGTACGGTTAATCCGGCAGGATAAACAGGAGTTTGTTCCAGATAACCTATTCGCAGATCATTGCGGAATACTACTGACCCACTATCATAATCTTCATTCCCTGCTATAATATTAAGTAAGGTCGTTTTGCCTGAACCGTTTTTCGCAATGAGTCCAATCTTTTGTCCTTGGGCAATACCAAAAGAAATGTCGCTGAATAGTAAGAGGTCGCCAAAACTTTTGGTCAATCCGTCGATCTGTAAATAACTTATCATTTTTATTTTATTAAGGAGTATATCCGGGTACAAAGATAACAAATACATGAAATAGAATAGTTTTTTTACCTGATAGACAATAACAGGAAACCATTTGTCGTTTTTATATACAGAGGGAATGTTTTGTATGGGTGATAAAAAACGGTAGACTTAAATGTTATTATACTGGGATTAAATAAGGCTAAGCTAAACAAAAGAAAGGAGGCAAATAATGATTTATTCTGTTAATAAAGGTGGCTTCCGGATGGCCTATAGTACGATCCCTTCTGCTCTGGTATTTCTTTCTGCACGCCTTTTAAAAAAAGGACAGGCCGGTACCATCCCCTATATAAATATCTTTGTATCGGTACTGGAACGGAGTGTTAATCATGTAGTGGAACCGGATTTTTTATCGGAACCTTTCTTTTACGGATGGGGTAGTTGTAAAGATAAAAAGTTTGATCCGGAAGAGTTTTTTATAAGTACGAGTTTTATATCCTATTACCTGTATATAAATTATGACGCATAAAAATAATATTTCGAAAAGAAACCAAATATTAATAAATATCGAATGACAATGAGACGTTTTTATCTCTACATTTGCCGCGTGTTAATTATAAATTAAAAACGTGTTTAGGTTATGTTGACATGTATGATTTTGGTATTTCTGGCCGGATACCTGGTGATAGCTTTGGAGCATCCTTTCAGAATTAATAAATCAGGAACGGCTTTATTAACAGGTACTCTGCTCTGGGTTTTGTATATGTATGCAGCCCCTTCTCTGATTCCTTTTGCCTCAGCTGATGAGTTTGCTCATTTTTTAGAGTCCTATCCGGCATTGGCCTCCCTGCCTTTTGCGGAACAAAGTATTCGTTTTGTGGTAGAACATCAGATCATAGAAAGTATAGGGGATATCTCTGAAACATTGTTGTTTCTGGTAGGAGCTATGATCATTGTTGAGTTAATTGATGGCTACGGCGGATTTATTTTCATAACGAACCGGATAACGACTAAAAACAAGAAAAAGCTACTGGTTTTGATTGCTTGCCTAACCTTCTTTATGTCGGTCTTATTGGATAATCTTACTACTTCAATCGTAATGATTATGCTGATATGGAAACTGATAGGGAATTACAAAGAACGCTGGATATTCGGAAGCATCATTATTATCGCAGCCAATAGCGGAGGAGCCTGGTCGCCGATTGGCGATATTACCACGATCATGTTATGGGTGCGGGGCAACATATCAACCTCAATGACTATTCCTTATTTATTTCTGCCTTGTGTGGTTTCGTGTCTGATCCCGGTATTAATAGCCCGCCATTTCCTGCACGGAGATATACAATCACCTATTCATGCGGAAGACAATGAGAACGATTTGCTGGTCAGGCACCTGAAAAAGAAAGACCGGCTTTTTATTCTGATTCTTGGAATTCTTTGTTTATTGTTTGTTCCGGTATTTAAAACGATTACCCATTTACCTCCTTTTATGGGCGTATTGATGGGGGTAGGCCTTCTATGGGTTTATACGGATAGTATATATAAAAGAAGGTCTATAGACCAAAACCTGAAATTAGATCTCGGGCGGGTTGTACACCGTATCGACGGGGCAACATTATTGTTTTTCCTCGGTATCCTGTTGGCGGTAGATGCGCTTAAAGTTGCCGGAATCCTTTCTGATTTCTCTTTGTGGCTGGATAGCCGTGTGGGCAATGTATATGTTGTAAACCTCCTGATAGGAGCCTTTTCCGCAGTAGTAGATAACGTACCGTTAGTAGCCGGTGCTATAGGAATGTATCCGGTGGCTACAGACGCAATGGTAGCTACGGCCTCCAATCCTGATTATCTGGTTAATTTTATGCAGGACGGTATATTCTGGCAATTCCTTGCCTATTGTGCCGGTGTGGGAGGTAGTATGCTCATCATCGGATCTGCTGCCGGTGTAGTAGTTATGGGACTCGAAAGGATAAACTTCATCTGGTATCTGAAGAATATTTCTTTCATGGCGTTGTCCGGATATCTGGCTGGTGCAGCGGTTTATGTTATAGAACGACTCATCTTTTAAAAAATCCTGTTACTTTTGTAGTCTGAATTTTAATGAAATAACAAAAGATATGGGAATCTTATCAAAATTTACAGATAAAAGAGAGGCTGCGGCAGCAGAAAGTCAAAGTCGTGCGGAGGAATTTATTTATCTGATCCGGGTGTATTATCAGTCCGTTATGGCTGTACAGATGGGCATCACCAACATGAATATCCTGAACGATATGGCGCTGTTTAAACGGATGTTGAAAATTCCTACCCAGAACAATAAACTGGGGGTGGCAGAAAAGTCCAAAGTACGCAAGATATTGATGCAGGATTATGGCCTTGGAGAAATTTTTTTCAAGGAAATAGATATATCAATCAAGAAGAATTGCCGTACAATCAATGATGTACAAGGGTATTTCTTTAAATTTCAGGGGTTCTGTACAGATCTTTTTAAATTAATGGAATCGCAAATGGGCTGGAAGTTCCGCTTTTCTATGTTGTTTAAGAAGTTCCTGTATAAAAATACCCGGAATATGGTTCATGAAATCGTAAACCGTTCCGAATGGCAAGATATCAACGTGCAGAAAGCAGCCTGGGTAATCCGGAAATACAAAGAATCACTGGGTTATTCCGAAGAGTGGATGACCGATTTTATATATCATGTGATAGTGCTGTCCAGTCGCGGAAAAAAGAAAAAGTAACAGATAGCCCGTAACTTACGGATAGAAGTATAAAAAACACGGATAGGGAGAGATTATAAGCTCTGCTATCCGTGTTTTCTTTTTTCCGGAAGTTAACGGTTTTATATAAATGTTTTTTGTAAATTTGTATATAACAAACACTAATAGCAGATTAGGAACAAATGAACGGCCCATATATTTCCCCCTTTTCTAAACCTCTATATGTCATGTTGAAACCGGTAGGATCGGTTTGTAACCTGGCTTGCGAGTACTGTTATTACCTGGAAAAAGGGAAATATTATCCGGAAGTTAAAAATCATATCCTAACGGATGAGTTGCTGGAGAAGTTTATCCGTGAATATCTGGCCTGTCAAACCATGCCACAGGTATTATTTACCTGGCACGGGGGCGAAACGTTGATGCGGCCTGTATCTTTTTATAAAAAAGCGTTGGCTTTACAGAAACAATATGGTCATGGCAGGCAGATTGATAACTGTATCCAGACAAATGGTACTTTACTGACAGACGAATGGTGCCGCTTTTTCCGGGAAAACAATTTCTTGGTAGGAATATCCATTGACGGACCGCAGGAGTTTCACGATGAATATCGCCGTAATAAACAGGGACTCCCTTCTTATTATAAGGTAATGAAAGGGATAGAACTACTCAAAAAACATGGAGTAGAATATAATGCCATGGCTGTAATAAATGATTACAACGTGGACTATCCGCTTGACTTTTATAATTTTTTTAAGGAAATAGATTGCCGTTTTATTCAATTTGCCCCTATCGTGGAACGCATCTTACATACAAGTCAGCAGACTGCGCTGGCAACTCCGGCAGAACAGGGCTCTGGTGTGGAACTGGCTCCGTTTTCAGTAGACCCGGATAAATGGGGCGATTTCCTCTGTGCGTTGTTCGACGAATGGATCAAAGAAGATGTTGGAAAATATTATATCCAGTTGTTTGATGCAACATTGGCAAATTGGGTAGGCGAACAGCCCGGTATATGCACTATGGCCCGCCATTGCGGGCATGCCGGAGTTATGGAGTTTAACGGCGATGTCTATGCATGCGACCATTTTGTTTTTCCGGAATATAAACTGGGAAATATTCATACAAAGACACTCACCGAAATGATGTATAGTAAGCGGCAAATGGATTTCGGTTCGGCAAAGCAGAATTCGCTACCGGAAATGTGCCGGGAATGTGAGTTTGGATTTGCCTGTAACGGAGAATGTCCTAAGAACCGTTTTTTAACGACTCCACAGGGAGAACCCGGATTAAATTATCTGTGTAAAGGATATAAAAAGTATTTTGCCCATGTAGCCCCTTATATGGATTATATGAAACAGGAACTAATGGCACAGCGTCCGCCGGCCAATGTTATGGCTTGGGCGAAATCAATAAACAAATGACAAATCAAAATATGAAAAGACGTGATTTTATTAAAACAGGAGGCATGGTTATGCTCGGCTTCTTAACAGCTCCTTCATTTCTGGGTGCAGTAGCTACCGGAAGTGCGGAAGAAAGAGCCGCGGGCGTAACTTTTGCCATGAACCACTTTGGGATTAGTGAAGGCGACTTACGCAAGGTTCTTGCTGCCGCTTTGGAAAAAGGAGGCGACTATGCCGATCTCTACTTTGAACATTCTTACCGGAACAATATCGGTTTGATGGACGGAGCGGTAAACAGGGCCTCTTCTAATATCGACTTTGGTATGGGAGTACGTGTATTATCAGGCGATCAGACCGGTTATGCGTATGTAGAAGATGTTACCCCGGAGGAAATGTTGCGTGCGGCCCGTACCGCGGCCCGTATTGCGAACGGAAAAGCCGGAAAAGCACCGGTTAATCTGACCCCTACACCGATTGCACAAAGCTATTACAATATACATACCCCCTGGGATGCGGTAGCGGTAAACGAGAAAACGCCTTATTTGCAAAAGTTAAATGATAAGATATTTTCCCTGGACAGCCGGGTATCGAAAGTAAATGCTTCGCTTGGCGATACTACCAGCCATATCTTTTTTGTAACTCGGATGGCGAAATGTTCTATGATTACCGTCCTATGGTTACCCTCTCGGCAATGTGTATTATGGAAGAGAATGGAAAAATCGAGAACTCCCACGCTGCCCGTGCGTACCGCATGGGAGCAGAGTTCCTGACAGACGATCTGATTGATCTGCTGGCCAAAGAAGCAGTAGAGAAAACATCTATCCTTTTCCGGGCAGTTAAACCGAAAGGTGGCGAAATGCCGGTGGTAATGGGAGCCGGTGGTTCCGGAATCCTTTTGCATGAAGCAATAGGACATGCTTTTGAAGCTGATTTCAACCGGAAAGATATTTCTATATTCTCTAATATGTTGAATACAAAGGTATGTAACGAGAATATCAATGTGGTAGATGACGGAACGATACCTTTCAACCGTGGTTCGGTCAATATGGATGACGAAGGTATTGCCGGACAGAAAACCTATATTGTAGAGAAAGGTATACTTACCAGCTTCCTGCATGACCGGGTTAGTGCCAAACATTATGGTATTCCTTCTACCGGAAACGGGCGCCGCGAATCGTTCCGCCATATGCCTATCCCACGTATGCGTGCTACTTATATGGAAACCGGAAACGTGACGGAAGAAGAAATGATCTCTACCGTGAAAAACGGTATCTATGCGGCAAACTTCACCAACGGACAGGTACAGATTGGTGCCGGCGACTTTACTTTCTTTGTAAAGAATGGCTATCTGATTGAGAATGGTAAGCTTACTCAACCTATTAAAGATATCAATATCATCGGAAACGGTCCGAAAGCACTGGCCGATATAACCATGGTAGGAAATAATTATGAAATGGACAACGGTACATGGACCTGTGGTAAAGACGGACAATCCTGTCCGGTAACCTGTGGTATGCCGTCGGCATTGGTAAGTAAATTAACGGTAGGAGGAGAAAGCTGATTATGATTACAAGAGAAAACAGAAACCTGGCCCGGTGGGCTATGGAGTTTGCACTAAAGAACGGTTGCCAGGGATCCCGTGTTACCCTGTATAATGGTTCTAACAGCTCCTTCGAGATTAGAGATATGAAAGTAGACCGGCTGCAACAGGCTACAGAAAGTAGTCTGGTGATTCAACTCTTTGTAGACGGACGGTATGGCTCTTTTTCTACCAACCGCCTGGATAAAGCCGAACTGGAGAAATTTATCCTGAACGGAATCGCTTCCACCCGCTATCTGGCGGAAGATACGGCACGCACATTGCCCGATCCGTCTCTCTATTATAAGGGTGGACGTCCGGACCTGCAATTGTTTGACCCTAAGTTTGATTCGATCAATCCGGACGACAAAGTAGGATTAGCCATGAAAGCCTGTTCCGAAATGTTGGGAAAGGACGACCGTGTTATCTCCGCTAATTCTTCTTTCGAAGACGAAAAATGGTTTAAATATATGGTAGCCAGTAACGGTTTTGAAGGAGACGACTCTTCTTCATCCTATTCACTGGTAGCCAGTTTGAGTATACAGGGAGAGGGCGAAGCTCGTCCGTCGTCCTATTGGTATGACTCATCCCTGTATTATGACCGCCTTATCAAAATGGGTATCGGTACAAAAGCATTTGACCGGGTATTCCAGAAATTAGGACAGCAAAAAATCAATTCCGGAAAATATCCGATGTTGGTTGATAACATGGGATCGGCCAGGCTGGTCTCTCCTCTGATCAGTGCTATTTATGGCTCTTCTATTCAGCAGAAAAATTCCTTCCTATTGGATAAACTAAACGAAAAAGTGCTGGGTGATAATGTTACCCTGATTGACGAACCTCATCAGATGCGCACTCCGGGTGCCCGTTATTTTGATAACGAAGGAATCGCAACCAAACGTTTACCGGTATTTGAAGAAGGTGTGTTGAAAACCTATTTCATTGATACCTACAACGCAAATAAGCTAAACATGCCGGCAACAATCAGCAGTCCTTCTATTCTAACCATGCAAATGGGTGAGAAAGATTGCGACCAGTTACTGGCTTCCATAGATAAAGGTATTTGGGTAACAGGTTTCAACGGGGGTAACTGCAACAGCACAACAGGCGATTTTTCGTATGGAGTAGAAGGATTCCTGATAGAGAATGGTCAATTATCGCAACCGATATCAGAAATGAATATTACAGGGAATATGCTTACCCTATTTAATAATCTGGTAGAAGCAGGTAACGATCCTCGTAACTCATCCAGCTGGAAGATCCCTTCCCTGTTGTTTGATGGAGTGGATTTTAGTGGGTTGTAGACCCCCTAACCCCCTAAAGGGGGGATAAGAAGAATGTAAATTTGCTGGCACTTCGTTCGGCGTAGCGTCTCGCTACGTCGTTTTAAAAAGTGAGGCTCCAGCCTCATGTGAAGCAGGAGCTTCACCCATTTTAGCGACATAGTGAGGACACTATGCCGAACGAAAACATAATATTTTAAGTTGATAACATCGGCTTTTTGGACGGAGGGGATTTGTAATCCTTTTTGATAATCCATACAATCCCGGTGTTCCATTAAATTTCTACTTACACAGAATACACATATAAATTTTTTACAATGAACCGTTTATATAAAGGAAGTTATTTATTGCTGTGTATAGCGTTGTTGGGATGTAACGGGCAACCAGCTAAAACATCCGCTGCATCAGACACTCCTGATATTTCTGTCGTTTCTGAAGCCCCGGTAAGTCCTGTGCCTTCTGTATCTTTGCCTGAACCGACATCATCCGGTTATAAAGTGGAAGATTTTTCAGATTATTATTATGCTATAGTAGAGATAAATCCGGATGATATAGAAGAAGTATTCAGTCGTGCTTCGGTAATTGTATATAGTAAAGAAACGGGTAAGGAGTTAATACGGATAGAGTCTGACGAATTGGGTATTACATTACGGGACGGCAAAGTAGAGGCTAACGTGAAGCAGTTACCGTATGGTGAGCAAAGTATAATAATCTGTGGCGATTTCAATTTTGATGGCCGGATGGATATAGCCATACAGGACGGACAAAACAGTGCTTATCATGGTCCTTCTTATCAAATCTATCTCCAGGGCGACAACCGGGAACTTATACATAGTGCTGCTTTTACCAGTTTGGCACAGGACTATTTAGGAATGTTTGATGTAGATCCTGAAAATGAACGGCTTCATACAATGACCAAAAGCGGTTGCTGCTGGCATCAGTTTAGCGAATTTGCAGTAAAAAACAATGTTCCGGAGCCTATCAGGGTAGTTGAAATCAATAATATGGCTGATCGTTATTATACCACAGAAATTACGGTGGAAGAATGGAACGAAAACGGGAGTAATAGAGAAACGGAAATATTTTTGGTTCCGGAACAACTCCGTGAGGAAGATATCCTATTTTCATTTACGATGGCACATAATGGTAAAACCGTTTATTTCCTTTCTATCAGATCGGATAAGGTAAACTACTTTATTGCCGGTAAAGAAAATCGTATTGAACTTGATTTCTTTTATGAAGTGCTTTATGAAGATTTCGATTTTTACTATAATGAAAAAGATGAAGTTTATTTTACAACAGTGGGCGCGAATTACACGTTATATGAAAAAGCTGATCCGGATAAAGGCACACAATATGGTATCCGGGTAAAAACAGGTGGAAAAGAGTATGACTATCCGGCTGACCCTTCTACTGTCAAAGGTTCACTATCACAATTAGGAACATATACAAATCTGATTGGGCCGGGATAATAACAGGATAACTATTTTTTAATCTTTTTGATTTGTATCTTTGTTAAAAAGTAAACCGGAAGAATTATGAACAGGAAGTATATCAGTCTATATATTGTTATATTGGCAACATTATTAATAAGTTGTGGTATGGATAAGAAACAGTTAAGATATGAGGGAGAAGATTTAACGGGGCAGGTATCTCTTTCAAGAGATAAGAAAAGCAAGCAGGCTGAACTGACCGTTAATCTGCCGGGAGATTGGCAATTGTACGGAACAGATACTAACCGCGAAGTGGACAGAGATAAAGCTGTAATTTCGGGAATGCGTCCCGGAAAATACCCCCTGGCATATACGGATGTTACTTATCAGGTATATCAGTTCACCTCTCCGCAGGGAGAAGCTGTGATTGCCGAACGGCAGCTACCCATTGAGGGCAGCTATAACTTCCGGGAGTTAGGCGGTTTCCGTACGAAAGATGGAAAATATACCCGCTGGGGAATGGTGTTCCGCTCTGACGACCTGATGCATCTGACGGGGAGCGATATTCACTACCTCAACAGTATTCCTTTACGCACCATCGTTGACTTCCGGTCGGAATCCAAAATTCAGGCTTCACCGGATAAAATACCTTCCGGCGATACACGCTATGTACCTTTATCCATCACCCCGGGTAACCTCACTCTGTCTTCCGGATTTGATCTAGCCGGGCTGACGGAGCAGGCGGCCGATAGTATGATGCGCGCAGTAAACCGGCAATTAGCCACAGACGAAGCCAGTATCCAACAATACAAAACATTCTTTGCACTTTTACAAAACAGGGAAAGTCTTCCGCTTGTATTCCACTGTACCGCCGGAAAAGACCGTACCGGATTCGGTGCTTACCTGTTCCTTTCTTCTCTGGGTGTAGATCAGGAGGTAATTATGAAAGATTACCTCGCATCCAATCATTATCTGGCAGGAAAATACAGCGATCTTATCCGGCAATACCCGTTTGTTAAACCTCTCATGGAGGTAAGGCAGGCATACCTGCAAAATGCGATTGATAGTATTAACGAATCGTATGGATCGGTAGACACTTATCTTGAAAATGTGCTGGATGTAGATCTGAAAAGAATGAAAGAAATCTATTTATATTAAAAATACCTTTTTATAGTCAACTTCTTTTGCCTTCTAACTGTTTCCGGGTAAAATAATTAAAAGAATAATTATGATATCCAGACTGTTAATAGGCGTTTTGTTGGTTTGTATGGCAGCCCTGGCAGGTTGTTCGGACGATGATAGCGATCCTGATTATACACCTACACAAATAGTGGAGAATGCTTTGTATGCGAAATATCCGGATGCCCGGCAGGTAGACTGGAAACTCGAAAACGGTTCTCCTGCAGCTGTTTTCCGCATGGATTCACAAACATATGAGGTATGGTTCGAAACAAACGGTACCTGGGTTGCTACTTATAGGGATATTTCGTATGCCGACTTACCGAATGCCGTGATTACCGGAATGGATAACAGTGATTTTAATTTGTGGACCGTTTTGTCTGTCCGCCGTATGGATAGACCTTCCGGTATATATTATGTTTTCCAGTTGGAAGAATCCGGTGGAAAAAGACAGGTTATCTTTACAATGGACGGACGGTTAGTAGGCTCACAGGAAGAAATTTAGATAAATAGTTTATACATATAAACCAAAAAGAAAGTTATGAAGAAGTTAGTTTTTAGTATGTTGTGTTTATTCGTTATCAGTTTGGGAATACATGCGCAGGATGACCGGATAACATCAGATATAAATGAACTGCCGGCACAGAGCCGTGAGTTTATCCGTCAGTGGTTCGGCGATACAGAAATTGCCCATATCAAAATTGATAATAATTACCAGGGAAGAGTAAAAGACTATGAAGTACTCCTTGCTGATGGTATAGAAATTGAATTTGATAAATCCGGTGAATGGAAAGAGATAGAAGCCAATAAAATGGGTTTACCGGAAGGTATTTTAGAAACCGGGATCATAGACCAGATTCATACCCTTCATCCGGGACAACAAATCCGTAAAATGGAAAAAGACGGAAATAAAATAGAAGTAAAACTATTCAACTATACAAAACTCAAATTCGACCAAAGTGGAACTTTGCTCAATTAAATGAGTAAGCATTTTTACCGCCTTATGGTAGCCATATGCTGGCGCAGATTTAAACCTGTGCCAAAACTGTAGTGAGGACACCAATATCACGGGCTTAAGATATTTATTTTCGTGTTTTCGTGTTTTCGTGTTTTCGTTCGGCATAGCGTCCTCGCTATGTCGCTAAAATTAGTGAAGCTCCTGCTTCACATGAGGCTGGAGCCTCACTTTTTAAAACGACGTAGCGAGGACACTACGCCGAACAAAGGGTAAACAAAAAACATCCTGTTCATAGCCCTATGCAGAAGCGCAGAGCTATGAACAGGAGACCGTTATGCGGTTGATACAAACCAAAAAACCAACTGATTTGGCAATCCCATTATCTTCAATCTGTTTTTAATTTGCCGATAAAAACAATATTATTATCGTCTTCCCCGATATTATCATTTAAATCTTTCATCCTCTTTACAACATCCGGGTCAAGTCTGTCAGATTTCAAAAGCGCTTTTTCCAGTTGCTCTTTCAGATCATCCGGATCCATAATGGCTGTAAAATATCCCCGGCTGAAAGAAATCCAGTTCGGACCGGGAATATATCCTAACATATCAAATCTGAAATCGACGTATAAACCCTTTAGTGATTCTTTTTCAATAATAATTTTTGGAAAACGGGGCATAACTGTCCCCCAACTATGTTGTGTATACCACCAGGTTAAATAATGGTTAGGAAGTTCTATGTAAAAATGTTCTATAAAATCATTTTTGAAGTCTATTGTAAATTTGGGTATTAACTGATTCGTTTTTATATCATAATGATAGAGAGAATCTTGTTTTTGAACTGCATAAAAAATAGAAAAATCAGTCTGGTCCGTATTTAGAGACTCCCATACTTCATTACAGTAATCAGACGGTATTATGGTAAATTGTCCGGCTGGAATTTCCTGTAGGACATTGCCCTGAAAATCCTGCAACCAGATAACGGATGGAGTATCGGCAAACGGCAACGCCATAATAAGGAGTGTTTCTTTTTCTTTATCTATAATGAACCGGGCTTTATGGGTCAGATAAGCTAATGGAATATGTTTTTGCGGTTTTCCTTCAAAATCAAAAATCATTAATTTACTTGCTCTAAAACTTAAGAGGTAAACAAGTCCTTGTTTTTCATCAATATAGCCGTCTACAAGACCTACATAATATTCATCCGGTCCCTGGCCGGGAGTAGATAAAGTAGAAATATAGTTTCCTTTTTTATCATACAGCTTGTATGCGTTGGCCCGGAAAGAATATATACCCATATAGTTTTCACTAACATGTATTTTACCATCCGGTGCAGTAAGAGCCTCGTCTGAATTTTCCAGGGGAATTATGTCAAAGGAGGAGAGTAGGATACTAAGGGGAATATTGGAGATATCCTTTTTATCCAGCAGGCTTAAATCTGCTGTTACTAACTCTTCCCCCTTATGGATACTTTTTTGTGCAATAACCGGGGCATTGGCCAGATAGCTACCAGAGTTATCCTCTTTTTTATTTCCTTCATTACACGAGCCTGATATCAGGATAAGAAATGCAAATAGAATTAAGTAATAAAATGTCTTCATAATTTATGTATTATCTTAGTTAATACAAAGATAATTAAATCTACGAATATTTCATAATTAATTATTGTTCTTTATATTTAGGTTTCTTTATCCTGATAAGTGTGGGGATACGTCCGGGATATTTTGTATTTTTGAAACCAGATCAATCGTATAAAATAAATGAAAGTATCCCTCTTCCTTGTTCTTTCTTTTTTCTTGTCTACAGCCTATTCTTTTTCGGAAAATAAAGAAAAGAGTATGTCTGGTTTTTCATCCGGGTATGAAGAATTTATGTCTTATTTTCCGGATCTGGTATCCGGAGAAAATGCCAACAAAGAGAAACAATTGTTACCGTTGATTCAGGTTACTCCGGATTTTAGTATTGGAAGTATTCCGCATGAAATAATAGAAGAGGATGAGTATTATGAATATTACAACGTTTACGCTATTGGAAAAATTCTGGATTACAGAGGAATGGATGTTTTTTTAATAGAAGAAAATAGTGAAAGAGTAGATGAAGGTGGGTATGACAATCATGTAAATAGCTATAGTTATCTGATGTTCTTTAAAAATGGCCAACCGATAGATTCCGGAACTATCACATTTACATCAAGCTATTACGGTGAAGGCGGCAGGTATGATTTAAATTCTTTCTTTCAACCGGATCTGACAATTTCTTCTCATTTTTACCAGGAGGAGCAGGAAAGTGCAACCGGATATATAACCCCCATCGGAAGAGACTTGAAATATATATGGCAGATTACTCCTGAGGCGGGACGGGAATTTGTAGAAACAGAATCCATCCGTTTCTCCTCTCCTTTTTTTTGATATGAACTATTTGGAGAAAGAGGAGGACTATTTACTTGCATGGGATATCAGAGGATATCCCGGAAAAGATAGTAAATGGATATTTCAGACAGATAGTTATGACGGGGATATGGAATTATACTCTACAGATATCCGGATTCTTTTCTATTGCGAATACCGGGAAAATCGTTTAAAGGCCATTTTTGAAACACAGGATAAAAACGAACAATTAATTGATACCTTTATAGTGGGAGAATCTAAAAAAGAAACGTATTTGAGAACCAATATCGAAATCCATCCTAAATGGCCTGTAATAGAAACATCTGAGGGAGATTTAATTGTCACCCCTGACGGACAATTTATTTATGTAAATACAACTCCCTGACTTTCTCCGGCAGGAAAAACCGGACGTCTTTGCCTGCCTGGGTTGCCTCGCGGATAAATGTGGAAGATATCTCAATAACAGGTGCGTTAACCTTTCGGACCAACGGATATTGTCCAGGTATCCGGATATCATAATTCAACCGTGGATAAACCAGAACCGGATAAGTCGTAATGATCTTTTCATATTCCTTCCAGCGCTCTATCAATGCCCAGTTATCGGCTCCTATGATCAGGTGGAACTGTCGCTCCGGATAAGCTTTATCCAGGGCTTGTAACGTATCAATCGTATAGGACGGAACGGGCATATGGAATTCGAAATCGCTTGCTTTGAATCCGGGATATCCGTCGATCGCCGCTTCAACCAGTTGCAGCCGGAAACGGTTATCCAGTAGGTCGCCTTTTGCTTTCAGGGGATTCTGGGGAGAAACCACAAACCATACTTCATCCAGTTCTTCAAACTCACACAACCAGTTGGCTAACGCCAGGTGGCCGATATGAATAGGATTGAAAGAACCGGAGAATATGCCTGTACGGATCATTTGGCAAGGAAATCTTTAATAACTTTCAGTGTCTCTTCCTGCGCTTTTTCAAGCACATCGTTTATAATAACCACATCGAAACGTGGTGCGAAGCCTAATTCAAACTCGGCTTTCGCAATCCGGCTCTCTATCACTTCCGGTGCATCGGTACCACGTCCGGTGAGCCGTTTTTTTAACTCTTCAATACCGGGAGGTTGTATAAATATAGAAAGTGCCCGGTCGCCATAGAAACTTTTGATGTTACAGCCACCTACTACATCCACATCAAAAATAACATTATATCCTTTGGCCAGTAACCGCTCTACTTCACTTTTCAGCGTACCGTAAAAACGGTCGGTATACACCTCTTCATGTTCCAGGAAATGTCCGGCTTCAATCCGTGACCGGAACTCCTCCGGCGAAAGAAAATAATACTCCACACCATGCTGTTCTGTTCCGCGTGGCTCACGGCTGGTTGCGGAAATAGAAAAGCAAAGATTCAGATCCTGCTGCAAAAGATAGTTGATAATTGTTGATTTGCCTGATCCGGAAGGAGCAGAAAAAATAATCAATTTACCTGCCATGTCTT
Organism: Tannerellaceae bacterium; assembly: GCA_021203545.1. Lineage (GTDB taxonomy): Bacteria > Bacteroidota > Bacteroidia > Bacteroidales > Tannerellaceae > UBA4116. The sequence goes on from JAJQAZ010000104.1 coordinate 60,274, forward strand.
ATAATACGTTTAAAACCTGTTCTTTAATCTGTTCCAATTCGTCTTTCATCTGCACTACGATTTGTTGCATTGCGGCATGATTACTTTTCGAACCCAGTGTATTAACCTCGCGGCCAATCTCCTGAACAATAAAACCAAGTTTTTTACCTTGTGCATCTCCACTCTCCATCGTACTAACAAAATACTGCAGGTGATTGGTCAGACGGCTTTTTTCCTCGTTTACGTCCAGTTTCTCAATATAATAAATCATCTCCTGCTCGAAACGGTTTTTATCATAATCGGTAGATACCACTTTTTCCAGGTTGTCGATAATGCGGGCTTTCACCTTTTCGATCCGTTCCCCTTCGTACAATTCTACCTCTTTCAGCAATGTACCGATATTTTCGATCTTCTGGCGGAACAGATTCTCGAGCATGGCACCTTCCTGTTTGCGAAACTCGGTCAGTTGTTCGATCGCATGATCAATCGCTTCCTGTACCTGCATCCATTCTGTCTCGTCGGCCTGCGGAGCTTCCGATTTGATCGTATCGGGCAACCGCAGCAGGGTCTGAAACCAATCAGACGGAACCTCCAGATTCAACTGTTCCGATATTTCTTTGATCTGGTTATAATAACTTTCTACTGCAGCCAGATTGATACGGGTAGGATTATCTTTGCCAATATATTCTACTGTAATATTGAATTCTATTTTTCCACGTACCAGTGCGCGAAGCAGTTGCGAGCGGATTTGCATCTCCATTTCTTTGTATACGGCCGGAATCCGTGTTGATAGGTCTAATTGTTTACTGTTAAGCGCTTTTATTTCAACGGTTACTTTTTTTGTTGGAAGTTCGGCTGTAACCTTGCCGAAACCAGTCATGGATTGAATCATTCCTTACTCTGTTTTTTGCAAATGTACTTTTTTATTTCAAGTTGATCGTCCATTCCTATTAAAAATGTACTTTTGCAGCTTATAAAACAGCACAATATATGCCAAACATATTACATATAGAAACTTCAACAAATGTTTGTTCGGTTGCTCTGTCGCAGAACGGAGTCATTTTATTTGAAAAGAAATCGTTTGAGGGGCCTTCTCACGCTGCACTGTTGGGTGTATTCGCAGAAGAGGCAGTAAACTATCTGAAACAAAAAGGAGAGCGCCCTGATGCCGTCGCTGTAAGTAGCGGCCCCGGATCGTATACCGGTTTGCGGATTGGCGTTTCGCTGGCAAAAGGGCTATGTTTCGGATATGATATCCCTCTGATTGCCGTTCCTACGCTGGATATATTGGCATACCAGGCTATCCGGAAGAATCAGAGGAATCCGGATTATCTCTATTGTGCCATGCTGGATGCCCGTCGTATGGAGGTCTATTCTGCATTGTATGACTCAAACCTGGCACCTCTCCGGGAAACACAGGCCGAGATCATAGATGAAAACAGCTACCGCACACTTCTGGAAACACAAAAGATTTGCTTCTTCGGCAACGGTGCTGCCAAATGTAAAAACAGTATCCAAAGTGAGAATGCCCTGTTCCTGGAAGATATACACCCATTAGCAACCGAAATGGTAACTTTAGCAGAAGCAGCCTGGGAAAAGAAAGCCTTTGCAGATACAGCCTATTTTGATCCCTACTATTTAAAAGACTTCGTAGCCACAGTAGCCAAAAACAAAGTATTAGGAAACCAGTAACTTTTTACAACGACGTAGCGAGACGCTACGCCGGACATTTGAACAAAAACTCTTAAATTGACACCATGGGCATCCCGTTATCAACTATTAAAAATATATTTTTTACTATTTTTGATCTTCACTGAATCACACGGTGTTTTTGCGCTCTGTATCAGTCGATTCCTGTGAAGAACGGGTTAATCACCTATCCTTCACATCGTCACATACAAAATGTATATTATTTGTTTTAATGGGTTTATAAACAAGTATTTATACTATTTTAAGACAAACAAAGCATGAATTTTCACCGGATCAAAACAGATTAAATTGAGGTTGTTTTTTTACTTTCCACGAGCCTTACTTCCTTTTTAAAGGATATAATCTTTAAGATATGCTGGCTTTCTTACTGTTCAACGGGAGTTGATCACCTGTGCAACCGCCGTTGGACACCTGCGTAACTGGAGTTGCACACGTATGCAACTCCAGTTACGCAGTAATAAAGCCAGCGGCTCCGTAAAATAAATATATCTACTCTTTGAGTTTACTGTATCTATTAAGCAACTTTTCCGGCAGTACAAGGGCAATAAGACCCTAACAAAACAGCTACCGGGTTTGATAAAAAATAATTCGCTACAAGTGAAACAGTGAACATCACTTTCTTGCTGGTTTTTGCTGGCGCAGATTTAAATCTGTACCAAAACCGTAAGCAAGAGTAGCAATTGTCGGCCTGCAAATAAATAACAATAAACCCTGTTGTTCTTAATAAAACTTTATAAATTTGCTGCCACGTGTAAAACTAACGGCATTCCTCTTATGCCATTCTAATAACTAATCAGCTTTTCAGAAAGAGGACTGGAGGGCCAAACTGATGAAACATGAAAAAAATGGCTTTAAGCGTAGCGGTAGTATGCGCATTTCTGTGTAGTTGTGGAGTAACAAAATCTCCGGTAATGGGTCTTGCTTATACTGATGTAGTATCAGGAAATGCAGTAACAAGTAATCAATTAGCAACTAAAGTCGGCAGATCAACAGCTACCGGTATTTTAGGTCTTGTTGCAACAGGTGATGCAAGCTACCAAACAGCTGCTAAAACTGCAGGTATTACAAAAATCACCCATGTAGACGAACGTAGTTATACCATATTAGGTATTTATACTACTTACGAAACAATTGTTTACGGAGAGTAATCACCAATAAAACAGAACTGTTCCCTGTGGAAGTGGGAACAGTTTATTTTTTGTAAATACAAAGTAATCCTATGAAACATTTTCTTCTATTGTTTATTTCCCTTTGTCTTTTTGCCGGAAGTGCTCAGGCACAAAAGATACATCGCCAGTATGCTTTTTATCCGCAGGAAGAAGGAAATGTTTATTTTATCTATCCCCAAAAAGGATTTACCAGTGCGGATAAAGACGTGGTGAAAGGGCTGGTATATGATATAACCTATGTATCCGGGCGGGATTCCGCCTCTTTTATTTTCTCCTATTTTACAAAGAATGTAGTGCAGGCGAAAAGTATTGTGTTTAAAGACACTACCGGGAACATACTGTATGAAGCGCCTGTAACCATGATGTTTACCCAACCAAAAAAAAATAACTGGCATCAAAGGGCGCAGGTAATGATCCCCTACGAAACCTTAACCTCTTTGTACGAACAACCGCAACCTTATGCGATCTGCCTGAACGGAGGAAAAGAAATTCTTTTTGAAATCTCTCCCAAAAGCTGGAAAAAACAGTCCGGTGTGATCAACAAAATATTCGAGGTGGTTAAATATAACCGTTAGATATGTATCTTTGCCTGAAAAAAGAAGAATATGATATTCTATTTTACAGGTACCGGAAACTCCGCCTGGGTGGCAAACCGTCTGGCAGAAACTTTGCATGATGAACGGTTTTCCATATCACAGCTATTACATGAAAAAAGAATACAGTATACCTTTCCACTGAAAGAAGAGGAAAAAGTGATAGTTGTTTTTCCCGTTCATTCGTGGGGGCCCCCTTCTTTTGTACTCTCATTTATCAAACAACTGTCATTTACAAATTATACGGGCCAGCCTGTGTATGCGGTTTGTACCTGTGGGGATGATTGCGGCTATACTAAACAACTATTTGCGACTGCTGTTGTTAAACAGGGATGGAACTTCCGGAATTGCTATTCGGTAACGATGCCCAATAACTATATCTTATTTCCCGGTTTTGATGTAGATAGGAAAGAGGTAGAAAAGGAAAAATTACAGAATGCTTTTCCTACTGTAGAACGGATCGCGGATGCAATCCGTACCGGAACCTCTGCGGATATCTATGATCAGGGAACTATGCCGTTCCTGAAAAGCCGTATGATTCATCCTCTTTTCAATAAATATGTAGTAGGGAAGAACTCTTTTTATGCCACAGATAAATGTGTCTCCTGTGGGTTGTGTAAAAACGTTTGTCCTACCGGTACGATCTCTATGCAGGAAGGATTGCCCCAATGGAATGACACCTGTATACAATGCCTGGCCTGCATACACCGCTGTCCGCAGCGGGCGATAGAATACGGAAAGAGAACCCTCCGGAAAGGCCGCTATCAACATCCTGATAATAAGAGAATTTTAAACATAACAACAAAAGAATATAATTCCTAAACTTTTGAATGAACAGATATGAAACGAATGATTTACTTATATACTTTGCTGTCTTTACTAATAATCCCTGCTATGTCGGCACAAACAGATGAAACCTTTGAAATCAAAGTAAAAGAAGCCGTAACACGGCAAATGGAAATATATCCGGCCTCAACTTTAAAAGACTTATACAAGAATTTCTTTCAGGATAAATATGGCCCCGGACATTTGATCAATAATCCGGAATCGGCTGCTAATTACCTGCAACGTGAATTAGGCGAAATGACAGAATCTTCCGGCGATTTGATAGAGCCTACCGGTTGGGAGGGAAATTTCTACCGTGTAAATCTTTCTTTGATTAAAGAAGGAATCATCCCATACGACATCTTTTTTGATGCCTTTGTAAGGAGTGTAAACGGTATAACCCCGGTTCCGGTAGACACCTGGAAAGAAGAGTGGAACCGGATTGAAAAAGTGATCCATACAAGACTTCCCGGTTTGCCCGGTTACGAAGAAGATAAAAAGCAGATAACAGAACGTTTGGAGAACGGTGAGTATGTGGGGCATCATAGCGAAATTTTTGAACAAACCTATTCGCCTCACTACCGTATCGTCGGTAAAGAAATATTCGAAAAAGAACTACTCCCTTTACTACAGCAATATCTTACTTTAAAGGATTGAACAAATGATAGGATTAGGAACGCTCGTAAACTGTGGTGCTGTAATCGTGGGTAGTTGTGTGGGTATGCTGATTCATTCCCGCCTGCCCGAAAAGATGATCTCTATTGTTTTTCAGGGAATAGGTCTTTTTACCTTAGTAATAGGAATATCCATGTCTCTTTCTGCTGAAAATATGATATTGGTATTGCTTAGTATTGCAGCCGGGGCAGTGGTAGGACAAGTTATTGATATAGACAAACAGTTGCGCAGGTTTTCGGAATATGTCCGCCGGAAAACAGAAAAAAAGAACGCAGAAACATCTGCTACACAAACTAAATTTACCGAAGGGTTTGTAACAGCCTCTATGCTATACTGTATCGGTTCCATGTCTATTCTGGGAGCAATAGAGGACGGGATGGGAGAAGCTCCCCAACTGTTATTTACCAAATCCGTCATGGACGGTATCTCTTCGGTGGCACTCGCCTCTACTTTTGGAATGGCTATCCTTCTTAGCTCTATCCCCTTACTGGTCTATCAGGGAGCCATTACTATTTTTGCCGGTTTCATTATGCAGTATATGACAGACCCTATGATCGCAGACCTGACAGCCACGGGCGGCATTCTACTGATAGGTTTAGGCATTAATATCCTAAACATAAAGTCAATTCAGGTTACCAACATGCTACCTGCGATAATCATTGTTGTGATTCTTTCCGGGTTTTACACAACCCCCTAACCCCCTAAAGGGGGGATTTTCTCTCGCTGGCGCAGATTTAAATCTGTGTCCATTGTTCGGCGTAGCGTCCTCGCCAATGCCATCAACTTAAGAGTTTTTGGTCGGAGGGGATTTGTAATCCCCGACTAACGAGTATTAGGATCTGTGATCCAGCAAACAAATGAATACCCATTAAATAGAGAGTTAGGAATCTTTAAGCGGATTACAAATCCTTATACTCCACAGGCGGGGATTGCAAATCCCCTTCGACCAACAAGAAAAAATCCTTAAGTTGATGGCATTGGCGTCCTCGCTACGTCGTTTTTAAAAGTGAGGCTCCAGCCTCATGTGAAGCAGGAACTTCACAAATTTTAGCGACATAGCGAGGACGCTATGCCGAACGAAAACACGAAAATCCCGGTAGTCCCAATTAACCTATCTTACGCTGGCGCAAATTTAAATCTGTGCCTAAAGAAAAGTGCCGCCTTATCAAAAGACAGCACTTTATAAAATATCATATCCCCAGTCCCCCCTTTAGGGGGTTAGGGGGTTGTTTTTCACCAAATAACCACCCTATCCGAAGGTTTCATCCACATAGGATCGCCTTCTTTAATATCAAAGGCTTCGTAAAACGTTTCTACATTTTGTAAGGCAGCATTTACCCGCCATTTGCCTAATGAGTGTGGGTCGACTTTGGTAAGGCGAAGAATCTCTTCCGGGCGGATGTTTTGTCCCCATAGCGTGGCATAACCCAGATAGAAACGTTGGTTGTCGGTAAAGCCGTCTATATCGGCAGGTCTTTCTTTACCCTTCAACGAATTCTGATAGGCCTGGAAAGATACTAATAAACCACCCTGGTCGGCAATGTTCTCGCCTAACGTGAAACGGCCGTTGGCATGTATAGTATCCTGTACAATAATATGATCGTATTGTTGAACCAGAATATCTGCTTTTGCTTTGAACTTCTCCGCATCTTCTTCCGTCCACCAGTCGGTCAGGTTACCGTCTTTATCATAATTACGTCCCTGGTCGTCGAAACCGTGTGTCATTTCATGACCGATTACAACACCAATCGCACCGTAATTCACCGCATCGTCGGCATCCGCATTAAAGAAAGGCGGTTGCAGGATCGCTGCCGGGAAACAAATCTCGTTTGTTGTTGGGTTATAATATGCATTTACAGTCTGTGGACTCATGTACCATTTGCCTCTGTCTACCGGTTTGCCGGCTTCGGCCAGCATTTCGGCCATTTCAAATTTGTTGGCACGGCGTACATTGGCCCAGTAAGAGTCGTTTTTGATTTGCAGGGAAGAATAATCTTTCCATTTATCCGGATAACCGATCTTCACAATAAAAGTAGTCAACTTTTCCTGTGCTTTTTCTTTGGTTTCATCGCTCATCCAGTCCAGATCATTGATTCGCTCACTTAATGCTTCCTGCAGGTTGTTAACCAGCGTGATCATTTTCTCTTTGGATGAAGCCGGGAAATATTTCTCTACATATAATTCTCCTACAGCTTCGCCAAAAGCATCATTAACAGTGTTCAGCGAACGTTTCCAACGGGGTTGCTGTTCTTCCCGGCCGGACATTGTTTTGCCGTAGAATTCAAAATTGGCTTCCACAAACGGATCACTTAAATAAGGGGATGCCGCGCGTAACAAATGGAAGGATAAGTAAAATTTCTGTTCTTCCAGCGTTGTATTTTTCAACAAATTGTGAAGTCCTTCGTAATAAGGATACTGGCGTGGATTGATCTCTTCAATAGCTGCCAGGCCCAGTTCTTCGAAATAGATATCCCAATCCAGAAATTCACTCTGTGCTTTGAATTCTCCCAGCGGAACTTTGTTGTAATTCTTTCTGGAATCTCTTAATTCTTCGCGCGAGAAAGATATTTCAGCCAGACCGGTTTCGATTTTCATGACAGCCTCAACCGCAGCATCAGCCTGCTCCGGAGAGCGTCCGCTCAAAGCAAACAACTGGCGGATAAATTCTTTGTAAGCAGCCTGTATCCGCAGGGTACTTTCATCATCCAACAAATAATAATCACGGTCGCCCATGCCTTTGCCCGACTGGTATAACTGTACCAGATTTACCAGACTGTTCATTTCGTCCGCATCAACATAAATCGCAAAGAAAGGCATAATACCTTCTTTATGAAGAGAAGCGACTATACGGGTAAGGTCAGCCTTTGTCGCAATCTTATTAATAGAAGCAATCTGCTCTTTTAAAGGCTCGTAACCATCATTGTTAAGTTTAATGCTATCCAGCCCCATAGCATACAGGGTACTGATCTTACGTGCGTTTTCGCTCTGGCCTTCTGTTATTTCATTTAGTTCCTGAATAAGGGTTTTCAGTTGCTCCTGATTATTTTCGCGCAACTGATCGAACGTTCCATACCGGGCATACTCGGGCGTAAGGGGATTATTTTCGATCCACCCTCCACAGGCAAACTGATAAAAATCAGTACCCGGAGAAACAGACCTATCCAGGTTTTCCATATCAATAGCCGGAACCCGGGTTGTTTCTTCTCCGGAATCTTGTTTACAGCTTGTGCCGGTCAATATACCGGCCGCCATTAACGGAATCACGAAAAGTTTCTTCATCTTTATTTTCTGATTTATAAAACTATAATTTGGGCACAAAGGTACGAAAAAGAACTAAAATGAATCATTATTTAACCATAATGAATGATTATTCGCCCTTTGCTGTCAGAATAATAAATATTTTTGCACAGTGAAAATCAACTAATAATGAATTATAAACACATGAAAAACATTTTGAAATTGACTCTGGTGTTTTCTTCTGTGATACTGTTGGCTTTTAGTAGCTGCAAAACGGATAAACAGAACACCTTTGAGATTGGAAAAAACACTTTTCTGTTGCATGGAAAACCATTTGTAGTAAAAGCTGCTGAAATCCATTACACACGTATTCCGGCCGAATATTGGGAACATCGTATCGAACATTGCAAGGCGTTAGGTATGAATACAATCTGTATTTATGCGTTCTGAAATATCCATGAACAACGGCCCGGTGAATTTGATTTTACAGGAAATAACGATATTGCGGCATTCTGCCGTCTGGCACAGAAACATGGTATGTATATTATGTTGCGTCCCGGTCCGTATGTCTGTTCGGAGTGGGAAATGGGAGGTTTGCCCTGGTGGTTGCTTAAAAAAGAAGATATTGCATTACGTTCCAACGATCCTTACTTTCTGGAACGTACCCGTATATTTATGAACGAGATTGGTAAAGAACTGGCTGATCTGCAGATTACACGGGGTGGTAATATTATAATGGTACAGGTAGAAAACGAATATGGTTCGTATGCTACTGATAAGGAATATATCGCTAATATCCGTGATATTGTAAAAGAATCAGGCTTTACGGAAGTACCCTTGTTTCAGTGTGACTGGAGTTCTAATTTTATGAACAACGCGCTGGACGATCTTTTATGGACAGTAAACTTTGGTACCGGAGCCAATATCGACGAGCAGTTCCGTACCCTGAAAGAGATGCGTCCCAATACACCGCTGATGTGTAGTGAGTTTTGGAGCGGTTGGTTCGACCATTGGGGCAGGGAGCATGAAACCCGGGATACCGAAACAATGATAGCCGGCCTGAAAGATATGCTGGACCGTAATATCTCTTTCTCCTTATATATGACTCACGGAGGTACTACCTTCGGACATTGGGGAGGAGCTAACAGCCCGGCTTATTCAGCCATGTGTAGTTCCTACGATTATGATGCACCATTGAGCGAAGCAGGCTGGACGACCCCTAAATATTTTGCTCTGCGTGAACTCATGGCTAATTACCTGGATGAAGGACAGGTATTAGGTGAAGTGCCCGAAGCATTTCCGGTAATCGAAATACCGGAAATAGAGTTCAAAGAAGTAGCTCTGCTCTTCGATAATCTGCCGGAACCGGTTCCTTCGGAGGATGTAAAACCGATGGAACAGTTCGACCAGGGTTGGGGATCGATTCTGTATCGTACCAAATTACCGGCTGTAAAAGCAGGTACTACACTGTATATTACAGAAGTACACGATTGGGCACAGATTTTTGTAAATGGTAAACTGATCGGACGCCTGGACCGCCGCCGCGACCAGAATTCAATTAAACTGCCGGCTATACCGGCAGGAGCACAGTTAGACATCCTGGTTGAAGCGATGGGGCGTGTAAACTTTGACGTGGCTATCCATGACCGGAAAGGGATTACTGAAAAAGTAGAACTGATAACCGAAGCCGGAGCACAGGAACTGAAAGGCTGGCAGGTATATAATCTGCCTGTTGATTATGCTTTTGTTAGCGACAAGCAGTATAAAGCAGGTAAGAAATCTGCCGCACCTGCTTTTTACCGTGCAACCTTTGATCTGGAAGAAACCGGCGATGTATTCTTTGATATGCAGACCTGGGGCAAAGGATTGGTTTGGGTGAATGGTATTTCTATCGGACGTTTCTGGGAAATCGGCCCTCAACAAACACTGTTTATGCCGGGTTGCTGGTTGAAAAAAGGAGAGAATGAAATCATCGTATTGGATCTGAAAGGACCGGACAAAGCAACTACCCGTGGTATTAATTATCCGATTCTGGATATGTTGCGCGAAGAAGCACCTTTAACTCACCGCAAAGAAGGACAAAATCTGGACCTGTCTGTAGAAACACCTGTGGCAGAAGGTAGCCTGGTTCCGGGTAATGGCTGGCAAGAAGTACGTTTTGACCAGGCTGTGAAAGCCCGTCAGTTCTGCCTGGAAGCATTGAGTGCACAGGACGGAAAAGACAATGCCGCAATTGCTGAGTTTTACCTGTTGGACGAAAACGGACAACCACTTTCACGCCAGCACTGGCAGATCGCTTATGCAAGTAGCGAAGAGACAAAAGGTGGTAACTTTACCGCAGATAAAATCTATGACCTGCAGGAATCTACTTACTGGAGTACCAAACGGGGTGATAAATATCCCCACCAGGTAGTAATTGATCTCCGCGAGGAGGTAACCGTAGGTGGTTTTCGCTACCTGCCCCGTGCCGAAGAAGGCTATCCGGGCATGATCAAAGATTTTAAGGCCTATCTGAAAATGGGGCCGTTTACATACTAAAACTTACTTAAAATTGTTCTTATTCCCGGACCTGATCCGGGATCGCACATGAATCGGCGATCCTGGACCAGCTCCGGGATTATTTTGTGTTATATTTTGAAATGATATTTATTTGTGTATATTTTCCTGTTAAAGAATCAGGCAGTCACATGGTCGAAGCTAACTCAAATAACCTTTTTTCTATGGAAGTGGCTTTCCGGCGCTTCTACAAACCACTCCGGGCATATGCTTACCGGTTTGTGAATGACCGTAATCTGGCGGAAGACATTGTGCAGGATATTTTTTTTGAACTATGGAATAAACGAGCTGTGATCCGTTTTGATAAAGATCTGAAATCTTATTTATTTAAATCTGTCTATAATCGTTCTATCAATGCTCTGCATTATCAGTACAAACGATCCTTTAATTCTCTCGAAACTATTGCGGAAGATGAAATACTCGAACAGTTTCTGATTTCAACACTCGAAGGGCAGGAGGATTCTTTGCTTATAAAAGAACTGCAACACGAAATTAATCAATACATAGAAACATTACCTCAACAATGTAAAAATATTTTTTTGTTAAGCAGAAGGGAAGGTTTAAAAAACAGGGAGATTGCGGAACAATTGGGTATCAGTATAAAAGCCGTAGAGAAACAGATCAGTAAAGCCTTATTGGGATTGCGTAAACATTTAAATGAAAAAGACTTATTATTTCTCCTCTGGTTATTTAAGATGTATAATTAAGAAAACAGAAAAGCCGCTGGTATATAGCCAAACTATTTTTTTTCTGAAGAAGGTAGGGTAAAATGTTTCTGGATTGTACTACTTATTAGAAGACAAGTATATGAAAGAAACAGATATTACGATATACCCTCTTATTGTCAGGTATCTGGATGGTACTGCAACTATCCGGGATAAAAAGAGATTGCTGCTCTGGTTGAAGGAAACCCCGGAACATATAAAAGAATACTTTTTAATCCGGGATATCTGGTTAAGTACCGAAACTGAATTAGAAGATGATGAAACCGGTAAAGCATTTTTACGTTTAAAAAGCCGTATAACAGCCAATCCCTCTGTTAAAAAAACTACTCATTCCTATTATATGCCTGTGGGGTTGTGGCCTGTGTGGCTATCCTGTTGGGTATAAATAGCTGGAAAGTAGCGAAACAACCCATTCCGGAACCGCAAATAGAAATAGTAAAAGAGTGTCATCTGATCACGGCTGCCGGTAGTAAAGGCCGTTTTGTCTTGCCGGATAGTACTGTTGTTTGGCTGAACGGAGGAAGCCGCCTGGTTTATCCTGAAAAATTTTCGGAACTAAATCGTCTGGTAAGTATAGAAGGGTGTGGTTATTTTGATGTAATACCGGATGAAGAAAGGCCATTTATTGTTTAGGCCGGAGATGTAAGGCTTGAAGTGGTAGGCACATCTTTTAATATTTCCAATTATACGGAAACCGGAATTGTAGATGTGGCACTTTTAACCGGAAAGGTAAAGATCTCTGTACCTATCCATGAAGAGGATGTAGTAATTGAGCCTGACCATTGTTATGAATACAGGAAAACAGAACAAACCGGAGTTTTGAAAGAAGTTGATTCACACTTATATAATCAGTGGATTAATAATAAACTGGTTTTTGATAACCGGAAACTGGAAGAGGTTTTCACTGTATTGGAAGGTTGGTTCAATAGGAAGATACATGTAAGCCGGGAAGTAAAGCAAAAACAGGGAGTGTCTTTTACTGTCCGGGATGAGTCCATAGAAGAAGTATTAAAGGGATTAAGCAAAATCGTACCTATCCGGTACACGATAGAAAGAGAGGAAATCAGAATTTTACCGCGGTAATACTATTATAGAATTTGAGTAATTAACTTTAAAAATCAGCAGGTATGGGAAAAACATGAAAAACAAAAAAGTAGATGAATGTTGCACCATCCATCTACCTTACAGACTTAATTAACGAACGAATCACTGGCCCGTAATAACCTGTGATTCAGTTTTAATCTTAAATCCGTGTAAATATATGAAGAATTTTAATTATTATGGAGTACAAAAGTATTCCACAGGGAGAATTATCTGCCGTATTTCATTGACTCTCCTGTTTTTTCTTTTTTTATTGTAGAGGCGTTTGCCAGTATGTCGTATGCGCAATCCACTAAGATCAATATTGATATGCGTAATTCGACAGTAAAAGAAGTTCTGAAAGAAATTGAGAACCTGAGTGAATTTACTTTCTATTATAATGATGAGGCTATTAATAGCTCGCGGAAAGTATCCATACAGGCAAAGAGTAAAACCATAGAAGAAATATTATCTCAAATCCTTTCCGACTGCGATTATCAGATTGATAACAGAAACATTATTTTAACCCCCGCCGGTAAGCAGCAGGATCAAACAAAGAAAATTGAAGGCCGCGTACTGGATGAACTTGGCGAGTCCATTATAGGGGCAAATGTCATGGTGGAAGGAAGTATGGTGGGTGTGATTACTGATTTTGACGGAAATTTCTCTCTCGAAGTGAAGCCGGATGATGTGTTGCTTGTATCTTATATCGGATATCTTTCCCAGCGTAAAAAAGTAGGAAATGAGAATTTCCTGCTTATTCAGCTACAGGAAGATTTGCAGAAACTGGATGAGGTTGTAGTAGTAGGTTACGGTACACAAAGAAAAGTCTCTGTTACAGGTGCTATTGCTTCAACCTCCGGTGATGATCTGGCGAAGATACCAACAACCAACGTTACTAATACCCTGACCGGACGTCTGCCGGGATTGGTCTCCTATAATCGTAGTGGAGAGCCGGGATATGATGATGCTACTTTGCGTATTCGCGGGGTAAGTACCACCGGGAATTCAGATCCGTTAGTTGTTGTGGATGGTGTTGCAGACCGTGCCGGTAGTTTTAATAGGCTGGACCCGAATGACATTGAAAGTATCTCTATACTGAAGGATGCTTCGGCTGCCATTTATGGGTCACGTGCGGCGAATGGAGTAATTTTGGTAACTACCAAACGGGGGAAAAGTGGAAAAACAACTGTTAATTATACCGGAAATGTCGGAATGAGTTCGCCGACACGTTTACCGCAAATGGCTGAATCATGGCAATATGCGGAGTTAAGAAATGAAATCCGTACAAGGATTAAAAACGAACCGGCAGAATATACACCCGAAGAAATTGAAAAATTCCGGAATGGTTCTGATCCGCTTAATTATCCTAATATTGATATTTTCGATTTGATGTTGAAAAAAGGGTTACAGACACAACATAATGTGTCACTTTCCGGAGGGAATGAAATCGTAACCTATTTTGCCTCTTTAGGGTATCAATACCAGGATAATTATTATAAAAATAGTGCCAGCAACTATAACCAATATAATCTGCGTTCCAATATTGATATAAAGCCTCACAAAAATGCAAAGATCGGGATAAATATTGCAGCCCGCCAGGAAGACCGGAATTCGCCTGTTTATGGTTCGGAAGATATTTGGCGCTATATGATTAAATACGATCCCCGCTATAATGTAGTGTGGCCCGGAACAGATTATCCGACTACTGCTACACAGGATCTGTTTAATCCGGTAACGGCTGTGGATAATACAATGGGATATACTAAAGATAAACGGACTTTTTTCAACGCGGATATTACCGCACACCTGGATATGCCGTATATCACAGAAGGTTTGTCATTTGATGCGGGGATGTATATAGACCGTTATGATCAGTTCTGGAAAAAATGGGAAAACCAGTTTACCCTGTATGCAAAAGAAGGGGATGAGTATATCCCAAGGAACTATGGTCCGTCTAATGCAAAGCTAAATCAGAATATGCGGGAAGAATTGGGTATTACGTTCAATACCCGTTTAAACTATAACCGGATTTTTAATTCAATTCATAATTTGGGGGTATTTGTTGCATACGAACAGTATAAATTCCGTCGTGATCATATGGAAGCCTACAGGCAGGATTTTGTTTCTACTCTTGTAGATCAATTGTTTGCCGGAGATAAGTCATCTTCAACAAATACCGGAACCGCCAAAGAAACTGCTCGTCAGAATTATTTCGGACGTGTGGATTATGGGTTGAAAGACCGTTATTTGTTTCAGTTTAACTGGCGGTATGACGGTTCTGAAAATTTCCCTTCCGGTAATCGTTTCGGATTTTTTCCCGGTGTATCACTGGGATGGAGAATTTCGGAAGAAGAGTTTTGGAAAAACAATGTATCCTGGATGGACTATTTAAAACTTCGTGCATCCTGGGAACAAATGGGTAATGATCAGGTAGATCCCTTCCAGTATATAACGGCTTATACGTTTAGTAATGCCGGTATTCTGGGTGGTGCCCCTCAAACCGGAGTTGCTTTGAATAGGACTGCAAATCCATATATAACCTGGGAGGTAGCCAACAGTTATAATGTAGGGATTGAAACCATGTTTCTGAATAATTTTACATTCGAGGTAGACCTGTTTAAAAATAAAAGAAAAAATATTCTGGCTACACGTGCCAACTCTTTCCCTGATTATGCCGGGTTAAAGTTGCCGGACGAAAATATTGGAGAGTGTTCCAGTTGGGGAACAGAAATAGTATTGGGTTACAGTAAAGCATTTGGCGATTTTCGTTTGAGGGCAAGTGGAAACTTTACTTATACCAATAGCCGTATTGATTTTATAGATGAACCGGGCGGAACTCTTGAATGGCAAAAACGAACCGGAAACTCCATTGGTACAGATGGAAGTTTGTTCCTTATGTATGACGCTATTGGTATTTTCCGTACACAGGAAGATCTGGACAAATACCCACATTTAGGGAACGCACAGATCGGAGATCTTATTTTTCGTGATGTGAACGAAGATGGTGTGATTGACGGATCGGATAAAATAAGAGAAAACAAACCGGAAGTACCCCGCATTATGTATGGTATAAATCTGGGTTTTGAATACAAGGACTGGAGTTTGAATATGTTGTTCCAGGGAGCCGCACAGGTATGGCAATATACTTTTATGGAGGCTGGTATTATCGGTAACTTTACAAAAGATTTTTATGAAAACCGCTGGACAGAGAATAATCCCAATGCTACTTATCCGAAAGTCTATGATCGTATAGATACCCCTTCGGGTGGTGGCGACTACCGTACCAACTTCTGGCTTAACAATGCCTCTTATCTGCGTCTGAAAAATATCGAACTTTCTTATTCTTTACCACGTAGGTTATTGGAAGCAACTCCGCTTAGTAATGTACGCTTTTCTTTGTCTGGTTATAACCTGCTTACTTTTACCGGAATTAAAAATATAGATCCGGAAGTAGCAAATAACAGTCAGGGATTCGCGGCATGGAGTACACCCCAGTCGAAGGTTATTAATTTTGGTGTGAATGTAACATTTTAAGATATAAGATTATAAAAAAATACAACCTTTTTATAATAATAGGAGTATGCTATGCCTTTTTATTGTCCGGGTGTAGTGATATGCTGGATAAGAATCCATTAACAGAAATTTCGGAAGATGATATATGGAATGATCCGGCACTGGTGGAATCGTTCGTAAATGCCCGCTATAATCAAACCGGCCATGGATGGACAGAGTCTATGCAAAGTTCCTGTGTGGATGAAACAGACCTGGTATGGGGAGGACGTGGATGTGAACCCATAAACAGAGGATATTTGAGTCCTACTGATCTGGGACGTATGAATGGTGGATGGTATGGATGGGATCATCGTTCATGGTCTCATATCTGGACACAGATATCTAACTGTAATATATTTTTTGAACGAATAGAAGAAGTGCCGTTTCTTGCAAACAATGAACATGCAGAATGGAAAAAACGTATGATGGGAGAGATCCGGTTTCTTCGCGTATTGATGTATAATGATCTGATTGTTAGGTGGGGAGCGATGCCTTTGATTACAGAGAGTTATACCATGGATGATTTAGATAAGGTGTTGGCTGTACGACGTGCCGGTTATAAGGATTGTGTGGAATTTATGATCTCGGAACTTGAACAGGCTGCAAAAGAACTTCCTGCTTCTTATTCGGGAAATAATGGTGGCCGCGCAACCAGCGTGGCGGCTTTGGCTCTGAAATCACGTATTTTGCTGTATGCAGCCAGTCCATTAATGAACGATAATGTAGAAAGTGAACTGGTTGGTTATCAGAACCCGGAAGCCGACCGGTGGGAAAAAGCAGCCAAAGCAGCCGCACAGGCGATAGAGCATGCATTAGAAAGTGGATATGATCTGTATAGGAAATATGATGACCCTTCCGAAAATTATTATTGGCTGTTTTTAGATGTAGACTGTAAAGAGGTACTGTTTGCCCGTCAGGGAACTAATAGTTCGGTTGGTGAAAACCTTTCAAGTTTTGACCAATGGAACGGACCTAACGGATATGGAGGTTGGGGAGGAAACTGTCCGCTACAGGATTTTGTAGATGATTTTGAAGTATTGGAAAGTAATGGTTCCATTGCTGTAACCTTTGACTGGAATAATCCCATGCATAAGCAAGAGCCTTTTAAAGATCGTGATCCTCGCTTTTATGCAACAGTTTCTTATGATGGCTCGCAGTGGCAGGGACGTGAAATTGAAACTTTCTTCACTGTGGATGCTTCCGGCAACGAGACCGGAGGAGGGCGAGATACGAAATATGGTAATGACTCCTGGAATACATCTAATACCGGTTATTATATAAGAAAATGGATGGATGAGGAATACAATCAGAATTCATGGAACTTTCCGAATCCTAAAAACTGGATATGGTTACGCTTAGGGGAACAATACCTGAATCTGGCAGAAGCCCTCTATATGTCGGGTGATGAAAATGGAGCAAGAGAAGCGTTAAATGTAATTCGGGAGCGTGCCGGTATGCCGGATGTACTTGCTACCGGATCAGAGCTTTTGGAAAAAATTAAAAATGAACGGCGTATAGAACTCTGTTTTGAAGAACATCGTTATTATGATGTACGGCGTTGGAAAGAAGCAGAAAAATACTGTAATAAAACAGTTACAGGTATCACAATTAATAAACATCCGGATGGTACAAAAGAATATATTCCGGGCCGGAAAGTAGAAGACCGCACTTTCCATAGCCGCATGTATTGGTGTCCGATCCTAAGGAGTGAACGGGATAAAAATCCGGGATTCGCCCAAAATCCCGGCTATACGGATTAAAAAGAGTAATCCCTGATAAAAGGAATTCATATAGGAGACAGTATGTTGTATAACATACTGTCTCTGTGATAAATAATAAAATGTGTAAAAATTACATGTAATGTCTTTTACTATTAAAAAGTATTACTATTTTTGCCATTAATTGTAATTGAAACAATAATTTATTCTTATAGCATAAAAATAGCATGAAAAAACACTTTCTTACCTTGCTTGCTGGAACAGCGATATTAGCATCCTGTGGAACTCCGAAAGAAAATAAACCCGAACCCTTCCGGCCGGGAGAGTTTAAAGAATGGGCCGAAACGCCGCCTATGGGGTGGAACAGCTGGGATTGTTACGGACCCACTGTAGAAGAACATGAAGTAAAAGCCAACGCCGATTATATGGCAGAAAACCTGAAGCAATATGGTTGGGAATATGTAGTGGTAGATATCCGCTGGTTTGTGGAAAACGATAAAGCCGGAGGATATAACCAGACAGATGCCCGGTATGTACTGGATGAATACGGACGGTATATGCCGGCTGTTAATCGCTTCCCGTCTGCTGCTGACGGAAAAGGCTTCAAAGAACTGGCGGATTATGTGCATAGTAAAGGTCTGAAATTTGGTATCCATATTATGCGTGGCGTGCCGAAAGAAGCAGTAGAAAACCGTCTGCCGGTAAAAGGCGCGGAAGGGATTACTGCCGACGAAATATATTCTACCGAACTGCAATGCCGCTGGTTGCGCGATAATTATACAATTGTAGCTGATAAACCGGGTGCACAGGAATATTACAATTCTATTTTCGACCTGTATGCTTCGTGGGGCGTTGATTTTGTGAAAATTGATGATATAACCCGCCCTTATCATTTGCCGGAAATTGAACTGATCAGAAAAGCGATTGACCAGTGCGGACGTCCGATCGTATTGAGTCTTTCGCCGGGTAAAACACCCATTGAAAATGCAGAGCATGTACGCGAGCATGCCAATATGTGGCGTATGGTAGATGATGTATGGGATAAATGGGATGATATTACCCACTTGCTCGATGTGGCGCAGGATTGGTATCCCTATATTTCTGCCGGTACATGGCCTGATTGCGATATGATCCCGCTGGGACGTATCTCTGTCCGTGGCGAACGTGGCGAAGACCGTATGACAAGACTTACAAAAGAGGAACAATATACCCTAATGAATCTGTTTTGCATCTTCCGTTCTCCGTTAATGTTTGGTGGAGACTTACCCAGCAACGATGAGTTTACCCTTTCTTTGTTAACCAATGAAGAGGTATTGAAAATGCATCGTGAAGGTAGCGAAGTCCGCCAGCTTTATCAGGAGGACGGGAAGGTGGCAATCACTTCATTCAATCAAAATACAGGTGATGTATACCTGGCCCTGATTAATATCAGTGATGATAAACCACAGGAATTGAGTGTCTCTTTAAGTGCAGACCTGGGATTCTCCGGGGTTGTAAAGGTAACGGAAATGTGGACCGGTACTGAACTGGGACAAAAAGAAGGTGATCTGAAAGTAACCCTGGCACCTCACGCATCGGTACTTTATAAGATAAATAAATAATAAGACTAACCATGAGAACACTTTTTATTAGCGTATTAGCATTAATCACCGTGAGTCTGAATGCACAGAAAAGTGCACAGATACGGGTGTATCCCGAACAGGGTACACAGGAAATAAGCCGCCATATTTACGGTCAGTTTGCAGAACATCTGGGCTCCTGTATTTACGGAGGCCTTTGGGTGGGCCCGGATTCGGATATCCCCAATACCGACGGATACCGGAATGATGTACTGCAGGCATTGAAAGACCTGCAAATCCCTAACCTGCGTTGGCCGGGTGGCTGCTTTGCGGATGAATACCACTGGATGGATGGTATCGGACCGCGTGAGAACCGTCCGAAAATGGTAAACAACAACTGGGGCGGAACCATTGAGGATAATAGCTTTGGTACACACGAATTCCTGAACCTGTGCGAACTGTTAGGATGTGAGCCGTATGTTAGTGCCAATGTGGGAAGCGGAACCGTAGAAGAAATGGCTAAATGGGTAGAGTATATGACATCCGAAGGCGATAGCCCTATGGCCCGTTTGCGTCGTGAGAATGGCCGTGATAAAGCCTGGAAAGTAAAATTCTTCGGTGTGGGTAACGAAAGCTGGGGTTGTGGTGGTAGCATGCGCCCCGAATTTTATGCCGATATGTACCGCCGGTATGCAACTTATTGCCGGAATTACGACGACAACCGCCTCTTTAAAATTGCCAGTGGTGCCAGCGATTATGATTATAACTGGACAGAGGTATTAATGAAGAATGCCGCAGGAAATATGGATGGCCTTTCTTTACATTATTATACTGTAACCGGTTGGCGGGGAAGCAAAGGATCAGCAACTCAGTTCGATAAAGACGATTATTACTGGACCATGGGTAAATGTCTGGAAATAGAAGAAGTGCTGCAGAAACATATTCAGATCATGGACAAATACGACCCGAAGAAACGGGTTGCTTTGATGCTGGATGAATGGGGTACCTGGTGGGATGAAGAGCCGGGCACTATCCCCGGGCACCTGTATCAGCAAAATACTATGCGTGATGCGTTTGTGGCGGCTTTGACACTGAATCTGTTCCATAAATATACCGACCGGTTGATGATGACAAACATTGCACAGATTGTAAACGTTTTACAATCAATGATCCTGACAGACGGTGATAAAATGGTATTGACTCCTACTTATCATATCTTTGAAATGTACAAAGTACATCAGGATGCGACACATCTTCCGCTGGACCTGATGTGCGAAAAAGTAACCGTACGGGATAACCGTGAAGTTCCTATGGTTAGTGCATCCGCATCAAAAGATAAAAACAGAAAAATACACATCACGCTTGCAAATGTAGACCTGGATAATAACCAGAACATCACTTTAGATCTGAATAACCAGAAGATCAATAAAGTGAACGGACGTATTCTGACTTCTAAAACCATTAATGATCATAACACATTTGAAAAGCCGGAAGTAGTGAAACCGGCAGCATTTACAGGTGCGAAAGTAGACAAAGGCCAGTTGAAGATCAATCTTCCGGCTCAATCTATTGTAGTTCTGGAACTGAACTAAGCCCGGAAATTGTAACCGGGAATCAAAAACTACAAATATCCGGTCAGATTGGTTCCCGGATCAATTAATTATAGTGATTCAATTGTCAGTTGTCAATTGAATCACTATTTTTGTTGCTCAATTACAAGCTTAAACTTTAAAGATTTATGAAGCCTACATTATTTGTATTAGCTGCCGGTATGGGTAGCCGTTACGGAGGTCTGAAACAATTAGACGGCCTGGGTCCGAATGGAGAAACTATTATGGACTACTCAATTTTCGATGCGATCCGTGGTGGATTCGGGAAAATAGTATTCGTAATCCGGGAAATTTTCGAACAGGATTTTCGTGAAAAGATTATTTCTAAATACGAAAATCATATTCCGGTAGAAGTTGTTTTCCAGGATTTGAATAGTCTGCCCGAAGGATTCACCTGCCCGGAAGGACGTGAAAAACCATGGGGAACTAATCATGCTGTATTAATGGGTAAAGATGTGATCAAAGAACCGTTTGCTGTAATTAATGCAGATGATTTCTATGGCCGCGACAGCTTCGCTGTATTAGGTAAAGCACTGACCGAAATGGCCGGTACCGAAAATAAGTATTGTATGATCGGATACCGCGTAGGAAACACATTGAGTGAAAGTGGTTCTGTAGCACGGGGTGTTTGCGAAACAAACGAAGAAGGTTTTCTGACCGGTGTTGTAGAGCGTACTGCCATCGAAAGAATAGATGGTGATATCCAGTTTGTAGACGAAAACGGGCAGAAAGTGGTTCTGGAAGAAAATACGCCTGTATCTATGAACATGTGGGGATTCACTCCGGACTATTTCAAATACTCGGAAGAATATTTTGTAGACTTCCTTAAAAATAACATGGATAACCTGAAAAGTGAATTCTTTATTCCTTTGGTAGTAAACGAATTGATTACAACAGGAACCGCATCCGTAAAAGTATTGGATACCACATCCAAATGGTTTGGCGTAACCTATGCCGACGACCGCCAGGGGGTAGTAGATAAAATCCAGGCTTTAGTAGATGCCGGAGAATATCCAAACAAATTGTTCTGATCACTTCATTCGACAGAAATAATTCAAAAGGACGACTCTTTTCAGGGTTGTCCTTTTTTATAACTTCATCATAAATAGAATCTGCCTGTATGAAAAAAATACAGATAATGGCCGCCGCTGTAGTTGTGTTTGTTGGCCTTTTAATGCCTCTTACGCGTACTATCATTAAATATCATTTTTCCTGGAGTGTGAAAAACAGATGTCGGAACTTTATCCGGCAGATAAATTTAGTATATCCGGAACCAAAACCAATATTAATAGTTTCTGGGATGTAAGTTATGAAGTCACGTTAAGGAGTGAACTATTAAACAAGTCTGTATCAGTAGAGGGAACTGGTGGCAGATGGAGAGAAAATTATCATTCCGGATATGAACGTCTTCGCAATAAACAGCTTGCTCTTTGGTTGTATGAGGAAATCAGATCTCATTTTCAGCAGGAAAATATGCCTTATTTATATGTAGATGTCGGGGATAGCGGGTATCCTGGCATTTATATATGGATGATTGTTGATCATACTAAACCTACGGATGAACTATATAAACAATATGATGATATTGTGTTTGAGGTAGCTAACAAAATAATTAAGGAAAAAGGGGCAGATGGCTCGTGGCACTGGATATTGGTGGATAAGGATCGCTTTTTTAATGATTACTATTTGTAGGCAGACCTGGCTGGTACCCCAATTTTTACTTATAATAAGGATAAATATGATAATGCGTTAGTAGAACAAGCTACTGAATGGTTTTTTTATGGTGACATTTCTGTGAAATTACAACAGGGCTGTGTTTTGACAAAAGAAGAGATGGATATGTTATATACCAGACTATTTCCTTTTTATGACAGGTTGAGCGATTTAAAGACTCATATTCTCTATTATGGAGATGAGGATACTGAAAGAAGAGGATGGGCGGCTGATTTTTATTCGGATTATCCGGATTGGTTGCAAACGATGGTACAGCAGGGATTTGGAGATAATGCGTATAGTTCTTTTATGAATGAGGAGCCGGAAGGTGATTAGGAAATCTGTGTATATACTTTTGAACGTTCTGCAAATGCTGTTCAACAGATCCTGGATTTCATTACTATATTAACTCAGCAAACGGATTGGAGTGGGACTGTTGATGTTTTTTATTTAAATGAATCTCATTTCTGGAAGAATCCGCAGATGATACGTTCCGTATACACTGGAAAGCATAAATATAAAGGAACTCACACTGGATTCGTATTGAATAAAGCCTGGCTGGGAGATAACACCCGGGATTTTTTATATCCGGAAGAGGGAATATCCGCTACTACTCCCCAGGCCCGGAAACAATTTTACGAAAACATGAAGATCTATAAATACCTGGATTTGGATGATACGGATGATAAATTAAAAGTTATCTATTCT
Organism: Tannerellaceae bacterium; assembly: GCA_021203545.1. Classification (GTDB taxonomy): domain Bacteria; phylum Bacteroidota; class Bacteroidia; order Bacteroidales; family Tannerellaceae; genus UBA4116. The sequence continues at coordinate 83,686 of JAJQAZ010000104.1, forward strand.
CACTACCAGTCTCCTATTACTATTGACCCGGATATTCAATTAGTTGAACCGTAAACAAAGGAAAATCAGCACCCCTGTAAGGGGTAGCACAATTCAGCCCATGGCAGAGTGAGCGTAGCAAACGGCACCATGGGTTGGAGACGTCATCATATATTTTCGGGCTGAAGGCCCAGATCAAAATACATATAAATTGATTTGAATAGCATAATTTATTTTTATTGGTTTGATATATAGTGAGTTGCCCTGTAGGGCGCAGAGAGATATTGGGTGTCCTAACCCATGGTGCCGTTTGCTACGCTCACTCTGCCATGGGCTGAATGGAGTAGCCCTTAACAGGGCAAAAAACAAATAAGAATCCTTAACCTGACTGCCTTTCAGGGTTGAGGCATGTGTGCGTGGGGGGTATTAACCCAGGGTATTCGCTACGCTTAACCCCGGGCTGTTTCTAAATTCCTTTCAGGAATAAAAAGAAGATATTACTTATCAAACGTAGGTATTCCGTTTTTCCAGAAGACTTCTTTTTGGGAGAGATACCAGGTTTTTCCTTTATCGTTGTTTCCCTGATAGAAGAGGTAGGTTCTGCCATCGTTGTCTGTGAAGATGTGCGGATGGCCGGATTCGCTGTGGTTCCATTCGCCGGGTTTGCCGTTGGGCAGGAAAGGTTCGTTAAAAAGTCGTGTCCATTTGATGCCATCTTCGCTGACTGCTACACCTACCTGTTGGGGCCAGTTGTTGTAGCCTCCGGCATAGAACATGTATAGTTTGTTATCCCTCACAGCAATAGAGGCCGCTTCTATACATTCGCCTTCCAAGGGTAATTCCGGTTCCAGAATACTTTTATCAGACCCACGTTGTGTCCAGTCCCCGCGGTTAAAATTGGTTTGTAGGGGAGCCGTGGCAACTGCCAGTTTCTGAATTTTAAATTCCGGGTCGCGGGTTGCCACATACAGGAAGTATTGTCCGTTAAACTCACATACTTCAGCATCTATCGCACGGCCACAGTTCCAGTCGCCTGTAGGATGAAAGATAGGATTGGTTGCATTCCGCTCAAAATTTATCCCATCTGCAGAGAATGCATGGCAAATTGCATCTTTAGGACCGTTCCCGTAAGTCTGATAAAACAGATGAACTATCCCATCACGAACCAGTGCTCCGGGAGCGCAAAGCCTTTTTTTCATATTCGGCACCGGGGGCAGGTGTTATCTCACCCACTTTTGTCCAGTTAATCAGATTTATACTTTCAGCAATACCAATATTCCAGCCGGAAGCACTATTCCAGTTTTCCGGAGGTATGGAATAATACATCAGGTAACGCCCCTGGAAGTTAACAACATGCGGATCTTTTGCGTAGGGTACACCTATACGTGAAGTATCCCCAAACATCATTTGCTGCGCCTGCACCCAACCGGTACAGGCTATCAGCAAAATGACTACGAACAGTAATATCTTTTTCATTCTACCTAATTGTTTTTTAATTACCATATCCCGGGTTTTGTATAAACTCTTCCGGATTGGTTACGTTTAATAACTGGTCTCTTGGAATAGGACGCAAGATATGAAAATCTTTGAACTTTCCGGCAACAGTAGGATTCATCGCCGGATTGTTCATACGCTCCATCATCTTGCCAGAACGTTGCAGATCGTACCAACGGTGCATTTCACCGATCAGTTCACGTGCCCGTTCGTCCAGAATAAAATCCATGTCAATATCCGAAGAACTTACTTCCATATCTGATTCTTTTCCGGGAACAGCTGCCCGGCGGCGAATTTTGTTGATATGGCCGGCAGCTTTGCCATTATCACCTAATAAATGAGCTGCTTCTGCTGCTAACAGATAGGTTTCACCCAGACGGAACACATATACATCGCGCGAACCGGCAGTCCAGTTTACTTCCGGACGGTTCGGATCAAGACATTTTACCAGATAAGGATACATTTTATAACTCATAAAACGGGTATTACTCGGCCATTCCGCATTCGGATAGGCTTCGGATTGTACATCTGTAGACGGATCAATGTTTGCACGCATCACTTCCGGAAGGAAAACCAATACCGGCCATACCGCCTGAATCTGCTCTTTTGTCCAAGCTTTTTTTAGGAGCTATCATAGCTAAATCTCCTTTTTCCCAGGTAATAGTTTGCATCTGTTTAGTTACCGGACTGAACACATCTTCCACATATACATCTTCTGTAATATTCCAGGATGATATAAAGCATTCTTCGAAACGGTTATCCATTGTCTCATCAATCAAATCCAGCATATAATCCGTTGGTTGCAGGCGGCTCCAGGATCTTCCGTATTCAATTACACGTTTCACGCCATCATGTTCTTCGGAATAAGCAGAACAAAAATACATATGGGATGTATTTCCGTCTCCATTTAATTCCGCATTCTGGGTATATAATACCGGGAATATCACTTCCGGGTTGTATTTATTATTAATATCCCATAGCTCCGTATGGGTATTCACTAAGTCATATGGACCGGTATTAATAATCTGTTCTGCCAGTGTCAGCGCACGGTTCAGATCCTGGTTATCCCGTTTTACAGTTAATAAAACTTTTGATAAATGATGCATGGCGGCAAACTTTGTAATCCGGCCGTACTCAGCGGCCGAATAGGTTTCCGGAAGAATCCTTATACTCTCTTCCAGATCCTGGATGATCTGCTCCCATACTTTTGCTTTATCTGTTTTTACTGCTGTGGTAACTGCTGTTGTAGTGGGTGTTAAGGGCATCGGAACATCACCGAATTGCTGTACCAGATGATAATAAAAATGAGCACGGATAAAAAGAGCCTCTGCGATAAAACGCTCCTGTAGTTCGTCACTCATACCTTCATACTCGTAGGTTTGCAGTGCTTCAAGTACTGCGTTACATTGGTTTATACTGCGGTAACAGTTATTCCATAAACTGGCTACAGTGCCGCTGGATGCGTCGATTGTCCAGTCACGGAACTGATCCGGTCCGTTTATACAAAGTTGAATATCAGTCGGACCTTCGCACATATAAATGAAATATTCATCTATATACAATTTACGTAAGGTAGAATACAGCCCATTTACACCATTGGTAATACCGTCTTTTGTTGTATAAAAATTACCTACTGTTACTTTATTATAGGCGGTTTCATCCAGAAAGTCACAGCTAAAAAGCAGGACTGTCATTAACAGGATAGATATAAAATGTTTCGTTTTCATATGCATAGCAATCAATTGTTAGAAACTTACGTTAACTCCAAAAATAAATGAGGTGAGGGGACGGTGGTCTGTATACCCATTTCCGTTTTCCGGATCCAGACCGGGATAATCACTCTTTGTCCATACAAACGGATTATCTACCATGAAATAAATACGTAGTCTTTCAATATAGAACCGTTCGGATACTGTACGGGGAATAGTATATCCCAGGTTAATGTTTTTCAGACGTACAAAAGATAAATCGCGGAAAACGTAGTCGCTGTTTACCAATACATCATTTGGGTTGGTGATACGTGGTTTAGGGAATGAGTTTGACGGATTTTCTGGTGTCCAGAAATCTACATCCAAATGATTGTAACGAGTCGAACTGGCTTCGTCTCTCAGGATTCCCAATATCGCACCGTAGTTCTGGCGGGTATAGAAATAAAGATTCATGTCCCAGTTTTTATAATAGAATCCCGTAGAAAGACCTGCCGTCCATTTGGGTATTCTGTTGTACAGGCACCGGTCTTCATCATCATATACATAATTTTCATTCACATCCTTTATCTTTACATCTCCCGGTTCACGGCCGTATTTAGCTGCTTCTTCAGCTTCGTTGAGTTGCCAGATGCCATCAAATTCATATAGACGCTCTACATAGAAAGGCTGTCCGATAAACCATTTATTACCGGGACTATCTTCTTTGCCGTTAAACAGTTCGATAATCTGGTTTTTGTTATAAGCAAACGATAGATCAATTGTTCATCTGAAATCTTTTATAACTACCGGAACAAAGTTTGCAGCTACTTCTATTCCCGAATTCCGGGTTTTACCAATATTCTGCCAGGTTTGGTCATAACCGGAAGTAAAAGGCAGTTTGCGTTGCATCAACAAATCTTTTGTATTGCGCTGGTAAATATCAATTGTACCACTGATACGGTTATTCAGGAATCCGAAATCTATACCCAGATTGAACTCTTCTGTTCTTTCCCAACCCAATTCTGTGTTGGGTAGTTCAGTGGGCATATATCCGATAGCGGACGATTCGCTCTGTCCGAAATAATAAACATATCTGCCTAATGCCCCAAGAGTAGCGTATTCCGAAATAGCAGTATTACCTGTATTACCCCAGCTTGCTCTGATTTTCAGGTTAGAAAGAGTATCTACATCTTTCAGAAAACTTTCTTCTTTAATACGCCACGCCAGCGCAGCCGAGGGGAAGAAACTCCATTTATTTCCTTTTGCCAGACGGGAAGAGCCATCATAGCGACCGGTCAGCGTAAGTAAATAACGGTCATTGAACGAGTAATTGATACGTCCCATCCAGGAAAGTAATTTTCACTCTTTTGTATTGGCTGTACGGCTAAATACATCAGCGGCTTCATTCACATTATACCACGAACCGTAATAAGGCATATCCTGTCCGGTCAACCCGATTATCTCATAATTATAAGTCTGAATATCATTTACCGCTGATACATCAAGACTATGCAAACCCAATGTTTTCTTATAATTCAACAGGTTCATAAATACGATCTGTTTCTCCGTATATTTTTGATACGAAGCAGACGGACCTTCTCCCTGCCGTGCCTGGGAAAGAGAGTCATAATATTTACCATGATCGATACTGGAATGATCAAATGTAAAATTAGTTTTAAAGGTTAAACCGTCAATGATTTGCCAGTCGGCAAATAAATTTAGTACATTCCGGGTACGGGTCTCTTTATTTTCCACATGATCTATATAGGTATCATAGATCTGGTTGGAATGCAGTACTGTCTGGTACCAGCCACTATTATAGAACAACATTTCACCGTTATCGTCATATATTTTAGTTAATGGATCGATTACTGTACCATATCTCCAGACATTTCCTTCGGCACCATGTTGACGGGTAGTAATAGCCATCAGGGAAGAATAGCCCAGGGATAAATTCGGCGCCAGTTCCATATCTCCGTTCAGACGGGCTGAGAAGCGTTCGTATCCGATATTATCAATAATACTTTGATCCTTATTATAACCCAGTACAATCATATTCCGGTTTTTTCCGGCAGATTGATTAATTGTAACATTGTGGTCTGTTTTATACCCTCCTCCGCTAAACATTTCGTTCTGCCAGTCTGTATATTGTCCGGTATTGATTGCGTTTAGCTGAATATCATCAAAAATTTCACGATCCGTTCTGCCGGGATCAGCAGCCCGTTTGAAATCCGCATATTTTTCTCCGCTCATCATATCGAAATTCTTAAATGATTTGGATACCCCGTAATAACCATCGTAGTTGATCCTTAGTCGGCTGTCCTTTTTGGCACGTTTGGTAGTAATAATAATAACACCGTTCGCACCACGTGATCCGTAGATTGCTGTAGATGAGACATCTTTCAAAATATCTATGGTTTCAATTTCCGCCGGATTAATCTCATCAATACGACCTCCGAAAGGAGCATTATCAACCACTATCAGCGGATTATTTTCTGCATTCAATGAATTGTATCCACGAATAATAATGGTAGAAGAAGAACCCGGTGCATTCCCTACGGTGATATCGGCACCGGCAATTTTACCCTGTAAAGCCTGTATGGGGTCTTTCATGACTGCCTGATTGGCTAATGTTTCTGAGGAAACCTGTGATACTGATCCGGTCAGGTCCCGTTTCCGTACAGAACCGTATCCTATCACCACTACATCATCCAGCTTTTGTGTATCTTCCCGCAGACTGATTTGCAGAACCTTCTGGTTTCCTATCGGTACTTCTGTTTCCAGATAGCCGATATAAGAAATACGTAACACTGCGTTTTCGGGAACATCCATTGCAAAGTATCCGTCTATATCTGTTACTGTTCCTATATTAGCACCTTTTACAACCACATTGGCACCAATAACCGGGATTCCGAAGGGGTCATTAATAGTTCCCGATATTTTACGTTTATTATCTGCCTGGGCAGCAACAGGAATATCCTTTATCGTGAGAATAATCAGGTTGTCCTTTTCTTTTTTATAAGCCACATTGCTTTTTCCGAATAATTTATCCAGAGCCTCGTCAATAGTAACATGATCTACCCGGAAATTAACGATATTGTCCAGTTCGGGAAGATCATGGTTGTAGAAGAAAGAATAGCCGGATGTCTGCTCAATCGTTTTCAGGATCTGACGGACAGATTGGTTTTATACGTTCACAGAAACCTGTGAAAAAAGATGATTTGTAGTCAACAAAATAAATATAAACAATCCTAACTGCCTAAAAAAGCGTTTTTTAAAGGATTGAATACTGTAAATAGTTTCAATTTTCATATTTTTGTGAATTAAATGTGATTACTTCCTGCGTCCGGTACGGCAAATATCAACGCAGGTTTTCATGAGCTTAAGAGGGTGGTGCCTGGCATCATCCTTTTTGTGTTTTTTCAAGGTGTCATTTCATATGGCATCTTCGGTTTTTAAGTTAGCTACTATTTTAATAATCTCTCATAATATTTTTTCTCGTTCATGTTTTCCCGTAAAATAATGATATTGTCTTTTATCTCATAGGTGAGGGGCGAAGTCAGGGATAAGTATTGCAGTATACTTTCCAGGCTTGTATTTCCCGGCTTACCTGTAAAACGATGCCGTTTAAGCGATTCGCTTTCGAATATAATTTCCAGGTTATAATAACGGGTCAGTGTATGTGCAATATTTTCGAATGTTTCGCCTTCAAAACTAAGGATCTGATCTTTCCAGTTATAGTAATAACCAGCATCTGCTACCTGGTCTGCTATGATTTTTTTTGTCTCTTTATTGTATACAATTCGCTGGTTCGGTGTTAATAGGCGCTGACCTTCGGGGGTCTCAATATTTACCTTACCGGTAATCAATACAGAAGAGGCCAGTTTTTCATAGGAATAATTCTTAACTACAAAACTGGTACCCAATGCTTCGACGGATAAGTCCGGAGTCTCTACAATAAACGGACGTGCCGGATCGGTCGCGACTTCAAAATAACCTTCACCTGTTAGCTGTACAATCCGTTCTTTTTTATCAAAGCGGTTCCCATATGTTAATACTGATTCGGAATTCAGCCAAACCAATGTTCCGTCCGGCAATGTCAGCTGAACTTTCTGGCCCCTGTCTACAGTAATAATAGCATTAGCCTGTTGCAGATCGTCTTTGTTATAATAAATCCAAAGTCCGCTATTGAGAATAAATAAAAGTAGTACGGCTGCGCAAAGTATCCGGGAACGGAAACGGTTGGTTCCGGAAACCACTACAGCATCCTTTCCGATAGTAGCTTCCAAAGAAGCATACATGCGCTCTTTTATATCTGTATCTATTTCATCCGGCGACAACTCCCACTGTTCGTCTGCCCAGTTATGGAAAGTCTCTATTATACGCAACCAACAGAATAATTTTTTATCCTCTTCCGGCGTACTCTTTTTTTCAAGGTATTTATCTAATAGTATTTTGTAATCGTTTTTTTTCATTTATTTTTCTCTATATAAAGTGTACAGTTACCTATACAGGAAACCCTTAGTAACCACTATGGAATTAACTTTAATTAGTATTTGGAGAGATAGAAACAGATCATAACCAGCAAGTGATAATGTTGGCGTATTTTTTCTCTGATAAAAGAGTGGGCTTTGGTTAGTTGGGCTTCAACCGTTTTTTCGGAAATATGCAGTTTTTCCGCGATCTGTTTATTGGTTAAATGTTCGAAGCGGCTAAGTTTATAAATTTCCTGTCTGCCGGGTGATAATTGCGATACCAGTTTTTGAATATATTCATCCAACAGGTGGTAATCCACCTCTTTTTCTGTTGTTTCTTCCCAGTAAGAGTTATGCATGACTTTTTCCTGGTAAAGAATTTCCTGAAGCCGGTGATGATATAAATTGATCAACAGGTTTTTGGCAATTGTACAAATATAGTTAGCAAACGAACGGTCGCAGTCAATAGCCGTCCGGTTTTCCCAAACTTTTAGAAATACCATTTGCACAATCTCTTCAGACAGGTATTTATCACCCTGCGAAATCTTCATGGAAAAGTTGTATAGCTTACCGCTCCATTTATTGTACAGATATTTGAAAGAGTTTCTTTCTCCGGCTTTCAGACCTGCCATATGTTTTCTCTCTTCATACATGCTAACAAAGATGTAATACAAACGTAGAGAAAAATATTTGATTTCTATGGGCGTATGATAAAAGATTTAACGAAAATAATAATAAAATTCTTTTAGAGAACTTTTCCGTTCTATAATTATGGAACGAATCG
>JAJQAZ010000124.1 GCA_021203545.1 Tannerellaceae bacterium
GTCCAATACTTCCGGCAGAAGTATTATTTTCATATACTTTTATTTTTATATAATTTTCTGATATGCTCTTTTGCTTTGTCTTTAAATTGTTCCATACTGATAGCTCTGTTAAAATCATTATCCGGCTCTAAATAAGTACAAACTTTTTTAGCTTCCATACCATAAGCTGCTAAAGGTTCACTTAACTTATTATCTTCAGGATCTTTTGGAGAGTCTTGGTATTCTTTTTCCATATACTAAAAATTTTGATTAATTTATAGATACAAAGATACATCTGATTTTTTATTTCTGGCTGTTATGTGCTATGTTTTAAATCATAAACCCCATTAAAACGCCCAGTACTTCCACTCTACCTGCGATTCCATTTGTTCCTGTAAATCTTTGGGTAATTGGTAGAAAAAATCAATTCCCGTTACTTTCTCTACACTATCAATCGGGATGACCATTGATTTCAGTGTAGTCTTTTTATAGTCTTTATTTTCGAACAGGAAGCCAATACCTACCGGACGGTTATCCGCAACAATACCTATTACTTTGTAAAAATATTCAGGTACTGCTACTTCATTTTTCCCTATCACTCTCAAACCCGGTTCTATGACCGGTCCGGTTGCAATATATACAGCTTCGTGTTCAAGGGCCCATACCCGTACCTGTTCTTCCAGTTTTTTCCAGATACCCCGGTTCAATTGTGGATGCTGGGGGCAGATATTACTCAGGTAAAACGATTCCCGCATGGCTTTTTCAGACCAACGCATATCACCGGCAGGCGCCAGATGTCCCCGGTCAAATCCTGTATTGGAATAATCACTGCTTACCGCTGTTGCTCCTTTTACTAACGGGTCCGGTACAAATTTATTGGATCGTTCTACGTTTTTATTTCTGACTTCTTCGTCAGTCAGTTCATAAGCTACCCAATTCGCAATTTTATACGTTGAATTATAAGAAACTACATATCCTTCATGTTCAATTACCTGCTCTTTGCGTCTGACTGTTAATTTAGGAATCTCTCCTCCTTCCGGCATTCTGAATACGGTGGTCTTTCCGGATGTGGGGGGTGGTGTTCCCGGCATATCAATGCCTTCACTTGTATCCTTCCGGAATAAACCGGGATGATCTTTCTGCAAAAAATCTACCAGGTAAAGTATAGCTATCATACTTACAAATAGTATGATACCCCATTTACCTGTTTGTTTTAACAGTGTAAAGAGAGAAGTAATGCTTCCGGAACCTTTCCGTTTCCGTGTTGATGTTTTCCTTTTGCTTCGGGTTATTCTTTTTTTAGCCATTAATCAGAGTTTGTTTTTTATACCTGCAAAAGTAACAAGAAATTCTGTAAGTTGTAATAGAACAAAAAAATGACATTTTGATAGCAAGATTGAATATTTAAAACATTTTTATCATAAAATATAAGAAAACCAAATCACCCACAGGATGCCGGATTGATAGTTTGAGAGACCCGGAAAAAAATGTACACCGTAATGGTTGCCCCGGTTACGCCTAAGCGATGCTCCGGTTACACGTAACGGGTAAACCATCTACGGGGAAGACGTAGCATCCGTTACACGTAACCGGGGCATCCGTTACGTGTAACCGGAGCAAAGAGGATAATTAAGGCGAAAATCAGTCATGATTTAAGGCTGATTCCCGCTGTTTTTGCTTCGTTTTTCATCTGGTTGGTCAATTTCTTTGAATGAAACAGAACTAACGTTTTTCCGGTAATATATCTTTTAAAATTACACCTTTTTAAATCTTACAGGCAGAAGGTAAAAAACAGCTGACAAACATCTGTTTCTTTTAAACAAATGCTGTCAGACTGTATTTTCTTAACTCCGTGAGAATCGAAAATTTGAAAGCGCTCCTGTACTCCGGGCCATACAGGAGATTCTCCGGAGGTTTAGTTTGACATATTGAAAGTTTACAAAATGATAATTTTCGAGCTACCTCAAAAATATATTCTACTCTATCCAGATTTCAGCCTTATGTTTTTTTTGATCATTAACCAGAGGAATTGTATCTACATTCCCCAAATTGGTTTTATTCAGAATGATATGGGGGGTACTCTGATTCTCCATTCTCCGGAATATTAGTTGATAAGTGGTATCGTAATACCTGTAGCCAACAGTATATGTATTCCATTCTTTTCGCATCCGGGGTGTCAGTTTCAGGCTTTCTCCTTCCCTGTTAATACCTAACAATGTTTCTACCAGTAGCCGGTACAACCATGCGGACGACCCGGTATACCAGGTCCAGCCTCCCCGTCCCGGATGTTGTTCAGCTGTATATATATCAGCCGCTATCACGTAAGGCTCGGTTTTGTATTTTTCTATCTGTTGTTCCGTATTTCCGTGATGGATAGGATTCAGCATATCTGCCAGTTCCCAGGCACGGTCTGTTTCGCCCATTTGAGCAAAGGCAATAGCTGTCCAGATCACCCCGTGCGTATACTGGCCTCCGTTTTCGCGTACGCCCGGTACATATCCTTTGATGTATCCCGGACTGGGACGGAAGGTATTGAAAGCAGGCCGAAACAGCCTGATAAGATCCAGTTCCCGGTCTACTAACTGCCGGTTTACTTCTTCCATTCCCTGCCGGGAACGTTCGGGGTCGCCTGCACTACTGATTACCGACCAGCTTTGTGGCAACGTATCAATCCGGCATTCGCTGTTAGTTACCGATCCCAGCGGGGTACCATCGTCGAAATAGGCACGGCGGTACCAATTGCCGTCCCATGCATGTGCACGGATGTTTTCCTGTAGCAGGACAGCCTGTTCACGGCAATAGGCGGCAAAGCCGGAATCATTATACAGCATAGCTATGTCCGCAAATTTCATAAGTACATCGTACAGGAAAAAGGCCAGCCAAACACTCTCCCCTTTGCCTTCAATACCTACCCTATTCATCCCGTCATTCCAGTCGCCACATCCCATAAGCGGCAAGCCATGACTACCGAATTTAAGCCCATAGCGTATGCTACGCACACAATGTTCATACAGCGTGGCTGTTTCGTCGGAAATAAGAGGCATGTCGTAATAAGACTCCTCGCCGGGCTGTAGCTCCCGTCCTTCCAGGAACGGAATTATTTCATCCAGTATTCCTGTATCCTGTGTAGTTGTTACATAGCGATGTGTTACATACGGCAACCAGAGGTAATCGTCGGAAAACATTGTACGTACCCCCCCGGTTTAACGGTGGGTGCCACCAATGTTGTACATCGCCTTTGCGGAATTGATGCCGGGCAGCTTCAAGTATCTGATGCCGCATCCATTCGGGGGCTGCATGGGAAAGTGCCGTTACATCCTGTAACTGGTCGCGAAAGCCATAGGCTCCTCCCGACTGGTAATAGCCCGAACGCGCCCAGATACGGCAGCTGAGTGTCTGGTAAAGCAGCCAGCCATTGGCCATCAGGTTAACAGCGGGATCAGGTGTTTCCACATGTACCGTTCCCAGTGTGCGGTTCCAGAATTCGCGAACCTGTTCAAGGGTCTTACGGAATATTCCGGGCTGCCGGAAACGGTTCACTAATCCGGTCATTTCTTCTTCGTCGCGGGCAGAGCCCAATAACAGGTGGATATCCTTTTCTTCGCCGGGGTCCAGTTCAAACATAGTTTGTACAGCTCCGCAGGGATCGGTACCAGCACCGGCTTTACCGGACAGGCGTTTTCTCTGCATCGCCTGCGGGTGGGCATAAGAGCCTTCGGGTCCCAGAAATTCACGTCTATCGCCGGTTACTGTACGGCACCGGCCGATATCCACAAATGTAATCCGGCCGGAAAAGTCGGTATTGTAATAGTTCCGGGCAAAAAGAACACCTGTTTTTATATCTTTCCGGGTTGTTATATGCAACAGGTTACGTGTACGGGTATCTCCTAATACCCACTCGTAATAGCCGGTTACGGATAGTTGCCGCGTACGTCCGGACAGGTTTTTTAGTTTTAACAGCGAACATTTTACCGGGGCATCCATCGCAACAAAGACCCACAATTCCGAAGCTATGCCGTTTTCCGTATGTTCAAATACACTATAGCCGAATCCGTGCCGTATAATATAAGGTGTTTCCCCACGGGCCGGTAAGGGTGTAGGCGACCAATATTGCCCGGTCTCTTCGTCGCGTATGTAAATAGCTTCGCCGGAAGTGTCTTTTACCGGATCGTTGTACCAGGGGGTCAACCGGAACTCGTGGGCATTTTCATACCAGGTATACGCACCGCCACTTTCGGATATAACGGTTCCGAAAAGCGGATTTGCCAGTACGTTCGACCAGGGAGCCGGGGTATTTGTTCCCGGATAAAGGGCAATTACATACGCTTTACCATCAGGAGTAAATCCTCCATATCCATTCCGGAACAGCAGATCATTTGGAGCTATAACAGTTTCATCCGGTAGTTTCCGGCCGGAAGAAGAAGGTTCGAATATAGGTACGGAAGGGGTGTATACTTTGCGGCGGTTCATCTGCTCGGCTAATGTACCTTTTTTGTCGCTGAATATAGCTTTAGCCGCCGATTCAAGAAGCATGCGGTCTTCGCCCGGAATCTGGTCGAGCGGACGCACCATGATACCTCCGGGAGTTTCTAACCGGGTTCCTTCGGTAGTGCTACGTATCAAATTGATTATTTCATCGTGCAGCGGTTGCCGGTATACAGATACATCTTCATTAAGTATCAGCATCTCAACGATTAGCCCTTTCATACGCCAGTAAGCGTGCGCCGCTACCATTTGCCGTACCAGTCCGGTTCCGGCAGACTGGCTGATGCGTACAATCACAAGCGGAACGTCCCCGGAAATACCATAGGCCCAAAGACCATTCTGTGCTTTGCGGTTGTTTTTCAATACAGCAGGTTCGGCCCGCTGGGAAGGATTCAGGTACACCAAGGCTCCGGCTAACCGCTGGAACAGTTGCGCTTCCGGTTCCTGTATATTAAGGTTATAAAGTACCACCTGGTTGTGTGTCCAGGCCAGATCAAAAGCCCGGTCGGTCATCCTTACATTGCGGTACTTCCCGGCCAGTTGGCGGGCATTTTCCTCTGTTTCGGACATTCCCATTACAATACAGGCACGTATCGTTTTTCCGGCCGGAATAGTAAGTGTACGCCGCAAACTTACCACCGGATCAAGTACAGCTCCTTCGGTTCCACCAAGCGGTTCATGCGATATCATAGCCTGCGGACGGGCCAGGGTATTGCCTCTTCCGACAAACCGGGAACGGTCTGTTTCGAAAGATATTTCGTTGTCTTCCGCATGCTCTACCGGCATCAGGTGGAATAACCAGGGCGGACATTCCTCTTCCGACCGGGCCCTGCGGGTACAGAATAGCGTCTGTACATCCGCATCGTATCTGGTTTGCACAAACAGGTTACTGAATACCGGATGAGCTTCGTCGGCAGCCTGTGGAGCTATTACCACTTCACTGTAAGTTGTCAGTTCGATAGTACGCGTTTTGTGTGTATGATTGGTTATATGTACACATCTTAATTCCGCATCGTCTTCGGGCGAAACACAAACCGTAGTTATAATATCCAACCCGGAGTGGCGCTGGTGAAACCCGGCGTAGGCCTGTGTAAAATTAACTTCATAGTCTTTCACCGGCTGTAATACCGGCTGATAACCTACCGACCAGTAACGGCCACTCTGCACATCCCGGATGTAGATAAATAATCCGTTTGTATCGCTGGTGGGATCGGGTCGCCAGCGGGTAACTGCCAGATCATTCCATCGGCTATAACCTGCGCCGGCACTGTTAAGCATCAATTGGTAGCGTCCGTTAGAAAGCAGATTCACTTCCGGTGTGGGGTTTATTTCTTTGTAAATCCGTTCTACCGGGATTGTGTTGGAGCGAAACGCATGCAGACTTTTCATTTCGAGCTTCGAATCGTCTGTAATTACATTGCTTGTGATATTGTGTGGAACCTTTTCCTGTAACAGCAACTCAAAGGCTTTCATCCGGGGCGATTCTATAAAACGCCTCTGCATATCGTTGCCCTTCAGCAGGTTGGTCAGCGCCAGCAGACTCATCCCCTGGTGATGTGCCATAAAAGAGTAGATGGTTACATGTTTTTCGTTTATCGGCTGGTGCGAAGGGGTGTAATCGACCGCTTCATAATAGCCGTATTCGCCTTCGTATCCCTCCCGTGAAAGGCGTTGCATGTTTTCGCATGCTTTCAGCGGGTCTACCATTAGCGCCAGCAAAGTAGCATACGGAGCTATCACACGGTCTTTGGAAAGTCCCCGTTTTAATCCCAGGCTGGGTATTCCAAACGCCTTATATTGATAATTAAATTGCGGATCAGGACGGTTATATCCCGATTCCGAAACACCCCAGGAAATAACATATTTTTCGCCGTATTCAATCTGCTCCTGTACAACACCTTTATAGGTTATATCCAGCAGGGTTTCTTCAAAAACAGGCATCACCAGCAACGGCATCAGGTATTCAAACATGGAACCACTCCACGACAGTAATACCGGACGGCCTTTTAGTAACAGAACCAGCCGGCTTAGCGAGAACCAGTGTTCAATAGGTACCTGTCCCTGTGCAATGGCCAGATAGCTCGACAGGCGGGCCTCCGATGCAAACATATCGTACGAAGAAGCATCATAACGCTGGTCCATAACATTGTATCCGATCGTAAAGAGTTCTTTCTTCTCATCGTACAGGAACCGGAAATCCATTTCCGCTAATTGCTCAGCCTGCAGGGCCAGTTCCTGTAACTGATTATTCTTTTCCTCTATCTCTTCCGGAGTAGCTGTCAGGTCAGACAGGTGATCTTCGCAGTTATCAAGCAAAACATCTGCCCAGGAAGCTAAATTATCCTCTCCGGCAGGTATGTGCGAAACTACCTTACCGGTCTGTTCCCTCAACGTATATAACAGGGCAATTGCTTCGGTAGCAGTTGCCGGACAAGGAGTCTGTTGCAACTGCTGTTCCATGTCTTTCAGCGGGATATTAAGGGGGTCAGATTCCCGTAATATTCTTACCGTATCCAGCATTCCTTCAAACAATACCGGATTATACTGCGGTTTACCGGCCAGTTCCCTCAGCCCCTGTGCAAGAGTAATAAGATGTCCGGCCAGGTTCCCACTGTCTACCGTCGAAATATACAAAGGATACAGCGCTTCCAGCGTACGGGTATCGTACCAGTTGTAGAAATGGCCCCGGTATTTTTTCAGTTTACTTAATGTAACGAATGTTTTCCCTGTACGGTCTATCACTCCTGTTTTTGACAAATAGCCCATATCATAAGCAGATAAATTAGCCAACAGGGATAACCCGATATTCGTAGGCGAGGTACGGGCGGCCACAACCGGTTGGGGAATTTCCTGGAAATTATCAGGTGGCAGCCAGTTCTCCCGTTCATTGACGAAAGTCTCAAAGAAATACCATGTTTTGCGGGCTATTTTCCGCAGGAAAATGTGTTGTTCTTTGCTTAATCCGGTACTTTTACGATGTACCGGGCAACTCATCCACCATACAATTCCGGGGGCAACCAGCCATAACAGGGCAACTGGTACAGTATAGAACATTGTATCCGGATATTCCCACCCCAGAAACAGGATAAAAAGCGCGCAAACCGGCGAAATCCACATTTCCCGGCAAGTTCCCGGCAATGTATTTACAAGCGTGCGCCCGGCATCTTCGGCAGTTTGCCACTGGAGCAGGTGTTTATGGGATACCCACATCCGCCACAACGAGCGCACTGTCGCATCCAGACAAAGGAATGCGTCGTGTGGGAATACGGCTATATCGAACAAGATCTGCTGAACCTGCCGGAAACCTTTTCGCAACTCTTCAGCCAGGTGTATCCCCCACGGTTCGTCTTTGGGTTTGCGTAACAGAGATACCGGGAAAGTAACCAGAAAAGGAAGAAATTGTACCAGCAGGAATGTAACCATTATAATCCATGCCTGTGCAGGAAACCAAATAAAAAAGATCAGCAATAACAGAAGAGTCAGAGGCGATACAAGTGTCCGCCTCAGATTATCGGCTATTTTCCATTTACTTACGCCGGAAAGCGGATTAAACTGTGTACCGGTAAGGGAAGGTACCCGTGGAAAAAGCCACTGCAATATCTGCCAGTCGCCCCGCATCCACCGGTGGCGCCGCCGGGTATCAGCCAGATAGGCTGACGGATACGATTCGTACAGTTCTATATCGCCCACCAGGCCGGAACGGACATAAGTAGACTCTAACAGGTCATGGCTAAGTATCCGGTTTTCCGGAAAACGGTTGGCCAGTACCTTCTCAAATACACCTACATCATAAATACCTTTGCCCACAAAGGAGCCTTCATGGAAAATATCCTGATAAACATTGGAGACAGCCTTTGTATAAGGGTCAATACCGGTCTCGCCGGCAAACAGATGAGCGAAAGGCGATACATGGCTGCTACGCAGGTTAATGGATACCCGGGGTTGCAAAATGCCATATCCTTTCACCACAATGTTACGCGAAGTATCGATAACCGGACGGTTCAGTATGTGGGCCATTGTACCGGTTAATTTAGTTACACTGCAGGGTGATAGCTGGGTATCGGCATCCAGTGTAATGACATACCGCACATTTTGTAAGACAGATAGGTTCCCTTCCGTAAACAGAAATCCGCCTGTATCTCCCGATATAAGGAACGAATTAAAAGCCATCAGTTTTCCGCGTTTCCGTTCATAACCTATCCAATGTTGTTCTTCCGGATTCCACAGGCGCGGACGGTGGAAAAGAAAAAAGAGGGAATGCTCCCTCCTATTGTATTTTTCGTTCAGGTGGCGAATCCCTTCCCGGATATGATCTGTTAGTATAGTATCATTCTCTTCTACCTCTGTGTCAGAATCAGTAAAATCGGTCAAAAGGGCAAAATAAAGCTCCGGGTCACGATTAGCCAGGTAATGGATCTCAAGGTCAGAAAGCAATTTATCAATACCTTCAAGGCTCGAAATCATCGTGGGAATAACTACAATACTACGGTCTTCAGCCGGTAAACCATCCGTAAAATCAAGGCGTGGCAGAAAATCGGGGCTCACAATTATTGTGGCGATATGGTTGACCAAAAATAAAGCAAAACGGCTGATCAAAAAGAGGAAACAGATAGCCACCACCAGTAATCCCCAGCCGGTAAGGGGTACTCCGGAATTCTTTAAAATAACTGTAAAAAGCCAGGTAAGCAGCAGGGAAATAATAGCAATAGTCCCTGCATAAAAGGTTAACGGGTATTTTCGCAATATTTTCAGTACGGGTCCCCGGAAAGTCTCTTTGGCATGTATGGACTGTTTTAATTGTTCCTGCCCGTCACTAATCAGAAAATAGCCCACATGGGTTGCACGTTTGTCGCCGGAAGCCGTGGCGGTATGTTCCCCGGCCAGCCTGACCACTTCGGCAGCTACCTCTTTTTCGGTAAGTTTACTCTGTTGTGCTAACTGCTCTATACGGTGGCGGTAATGATCGCGCGAAGCAAAATCCATTTTTTCGTACACCTGTGCCGGGTCTGTTTTCAGAATCGCCTCTACCACACTGATACTCTCTACAAAGTCCCGCCAGTCGGTCGAATTAATAAAACGCAGACTTCGTATGGTATTACTTACCGATACCTGGTCGGCAGCCTGGTGCTGTGTTTCCCGGTGTATCAGTTCCTCCAGCGTAACACCTTCATCCTGAAGTTTCTGGTCAAACCAGTTCTTTACAATCCCAAAAGCCGGATTGCGCGAAGAAAGCCGTTTGATAAATTCGGATACGAAGGGACTACTTACCGGCATATCACTTTTTACCATATCGGAAACCACCTTCATCAGGCCGGAACTTTTCTCCTGTTCCTCTTTCTCAATCTTATCCATCCAAAGGTTAGCCTGGTTGCGGTCTTTCTGGTCCTGTTGCAGGCGAACCACTATCCGGCACAGGTTTTCGATTAAAATAAGCCTTAGCATGATCGGGATAGCCCACAGTTCGCCTATTTTCAGAACAGCTCCCTGCTGGTAAGAACTAAAAAAAGTCTGCAAAGATTCTTCATCAATCCGGGCATCCACATGCGAGATATATTCAACCGCTATTCCGTAAATACGGGGCAGACCCGCATAGGGTCCTTCGGTAAAAGACGGCAGCTCTTTACTGTAACTTTTGGGAAAATGGCGGCGTGCCAGCAGAATATGTTCCTCTACAAGGTAAAAATTATCTATCAGCCATTCGGTAGCCGGAGTTACATAATGTATCTCCCGGGCCGTTAATACCTCATTATTATATTCCTGAAGGATAAATTCGTTTTCATTTAACCGTTGCCGCAGATAATTATTATCCGAACCATCCCGTATACCCTGCTCTTCCGCCAGCACACGGGCATACTCGCTTAACTGCTCGATATTGAATAATTCCCCCCTGAAAGGTTCCTTTTTTACTTGTCTGTTTAAATATATGGATTTAAGTTTCTTCCTGAACATATTATCAACCATTCGTTATTATACCCGCTCCCGGATATAACACCCCTGTTGATTTATTTGTTCGGGTTGCAGAAAAGTAGAACTACACCGGATATTTTAAGAGCAATAGCAGAATAGAAAAGAATAGTCCGGATAAGTGGGAAAGGGTAAACAGTTTTAAACAACATAGACAACAGAATCAACCCTACACCGGTTAGAATCATATACATCCCCGCAGACATTTTGAAGCCCGGAGAACGAAATGTATAAAAGAGGAAAAACATCTTCAAGCCAATACCGCCCGCCAGTAACATCCAACAGATTACAGCCGGTAAACCCAAAGCAAAACCAAGCCCGGCCAGAAGAAATATAAACAATCCGGAAAAAAGTATCTTTTTACGAGTATCCATTCACCCAACATTTGTTATTTGCCACACAATCGCCACACAAAGGTAAAAAGTTTTATGGATACATGTTGTTAAATTCATGTTATTCCCCTCCGAAAGCATCCAGATATTTAGCAATATACCAATCTGCATTATGCGGTTTGTATTGTACAATATAACGGGGATGTTCCAATACGGTGAGTGTTTTGAAAAACTTTTCCTTTTCATTAATCTCCCGGAAAAAGATATAATTCTTTTTTCCCAATACATACCCTACTTCCCGGTTTAACCCGAATTCAAGCTGGGTATGCATACTCTGTATTATAAAATCATACATCAGCCGGAAAACAGAGTTGTCATCATAATAATTCCGGTTTACCCAATTCCCTTTCTCATTCCGTATTATTAAACCCAGAGGTGAAACAGAACCGATATAAAAATCACTATAAAACTGTTTTACCCCACCATACGCTTTAATCATATCGTACATAAAAACAGAAGAAGGCTCATGAGTGGCTACAGACTCTACGGGAATTCCACATTCTCCGGTCAGACGTTTGGAATCGGTAAAGGGAATACCCGTTACCCCTGCTCCTAACCTGCCGGGATTAATCCCGATCAGCATTCGCCGGGAACGTGTATCTCCATAAAAGCGGGTATAAAACCGCTCCGCGATCTTCTTTATTTCCGGATTATCCCGGTAAGGGTTCAATATCTGTATATTTTCAGGCAGGACACCTGTAAAATGAAGTTGTTGTAAAAACCGTACTACTTTTTCTCCGAATATATCCATTGGATTAACTATATTTATTCCCGGAATATAAAGATAAGCATAGGAAAGATGAAAACAAAACTCTTTTTACTTATTCTGGCCATTGTGGGCTGTTGCTATACAAGCTCCGGAAAAAAACCGGATAAGATTAAAGTAAAAGTAGAGGCCGCCGGTATTGCCCGTGAAAATACAATAGCCGCATTGGATATTTCCTCTTATGCAGTGCCTGAAGGGAGTACTGTTGTAGTAAGGAATGAACCGGATAATACCATTGTAAACAGCCAGTTAGAATCCGGGAACGGGAAAACCACCTTATATTGGATGATAGAAGGAAAACTGGAAGGAAATGAATCCCGGAATTACAGTATAGAATGTGTACCGGCAAAAAGAGAAAAGGTGATTATGGATGTGCAACAGGACCGGTCCGGCAATCTTATACTTTCCCGGAACAATAAAAATATCCTGCAATATAATACAGTAATGGCACGTTTACCCCATGGAGCTGATCCGGTATTTAGTCGCAACGGATATATTCATCCGGTATGGACACCGGACGGGAATGTTTTAACAAGTGTAAATCCTTCCGACCACATGCACCATTACGGTATCTGGAATCCCTGGACTTCTGTTGAATATGATGGTCTGAAATACGACCTGTGGAATCTGGGTGATAAAACCGGAACAGTCCGCTTCGACACCCTTTACCAGACTAATACAGGTCGTTTATTTGCAAACATCCGGACAGGCCATAAGCATATTATATTCCAACCCCAACAAGAGCAGGTAATTAATACCCGGGAATCCCTGATCCGTATTGTTCCTAAAAAAGAAGTAAACATTATGGACGAAGAATTGAACATTTGTGTCTGGAATTACGAAAATGGAAACTATCTCTGGGATTTCGTTTCAGACCTTACACCGGCAACAAACCTACCGGTAAAGATGACTGCTTACCGCTACGCCGGATTCGCTTTACGGGCTACCGGAGAATGGACCCGCGAAAATTGTACAATAATAACCTCCGAAGGCAAAAACCGGCCGGAGATAGACGGAACGCATGCACGGTGGATAATGGCTACAGGCAAAAGCGGGGAAGGCTGGTCAGGTATACTGATCATGGCTTCGCCGGAAAACCAAAACTTCCCTGAGCCTTTACGTATCTGGGATGAAGAAGCCAACGGAGGGCGTGGGGATGTTATGATTAATTTTGCTCCTGCCAAATATAAAGACTGGGAGTTACAACCGGGAAAAACCTACCGTTTACATTACCGGATATTGACTTTCGATGGCTCCTTATCTACCACAGAAGCAGAAACAACCTGGCAGGATTTTGCCCACCCCGTAAAAGTAACTCTATTGCACAGGAATTAAAAATGCATAAGCATCTCTTTTTCTGCTACTCTCTACACGCATCACATTTAATATAAAAATTTGCGTTCATCTGTCTTATCTGTGTAATCTGTGTGCTGATACTTCTCGTAATGACCACTATGAAACCTTTTGAAACGCCAACCGTTCGGAACCGTTATGGGTATAAATAATACCGCAATACTGATAACCGTTTTTCTTTAGAATATTCTGCATAACCCAATTATCCCGGTGTGTATCTATACGGATATTTTTACATTGTTCAAAACACCAGGCAAGGCAAAAGCCGGCTATTCCCCGTTGTTTACCGTTCCCTGCCAGGCGGTGTACAACCCCATAAGGTTTATCATTCAGCCAGGCACCTTCATCAATCCGGTTGTATGTGGGATCTTCTTCTATTTTAAAATAAAAGACACCTACAATTGCCTCGCCTGACAGGCAAACATACAGTCCCTCTTTCTGCATATTATCCCGGACCAGTTCAATAGAGGGATAACCACCAATCCATTGATTCCCGTTTCCTGTTTCCTTCATAAATTGTCTGGCGAAGACATATATCTGCATAATTTGCTCCAAATCTTCCGGTTGGGCTTTTCTTATCTCCATATAGTTTATAGTTGATTGATTATTTCCCGTTGTTTCTCAAAATATTTGATACGTTGCAACTCCCCACTTACTGATATCTGGGAAGATGATTTTTTCAATGATTGTAACCATTCTTTAATCCGGGGCACATTTTTAGCTAAGCCCGAACTTACATCATTCAAACTGAATAGTTTCAAAAAAGTGAAATGACACTCATCCGAGTCAATATAACTAAAACTGGACTCGATGGTCATACGGGTAATGAAAAAATCCACTTTCTTTCCGGTCGGAAATTGGCCTTTTACTGCAATAGTTTCCAGATTCCGGAGAAAATCCAACAATTCCACTTTCAAAAGATCAATATCTTCCTGAGTAATAAAACGAATCATCCTGAAATACAATATATCTTTGATCAGGGAAGCAATCATATTTTCATCAAAAATATAATAAGTATAATTAGCATGCATAACATGTTCTGCATACAGATCATTAAAATTTAGCAGTTGGTCAGGCAACGTAAAATCTCCAAATGAAGGTAGTTTAGTATACTTTCCGTATTGATACATCCACTTATAAACAGCAAAACAGTAAAGATTGCGGTGTCTTTTACTATTAACCAATGTCAGAGGAATTGTATTCATTGCAAATCCGGCTTCCGAATCCGGATAATTTTTAATCGAAGCGACCTGCCGGATACACTCCTCCGTTAAAGCAAGATGTTCCGGTGGTGTTTGAAGAAAATCATAATCCACTAAATAAAAAACCAGATTGTCCGTTTCCAGGTTTCCGGTAATCTGGTCGAGGGAAATATGATACTTCCGGGATATCTGTACAATCTCGGGAAAAGAAAATAACACTTCCTGTCTTAATCTTCTGTATACAGCTTCTTTTTCTATACAAAGAAGTTCTCTTAATTCATTCAATAGGGTTTTCTTGTCCGGGACTCTCGAATTCAGAATCTCAAGAAAGAGTTGGTACGCAGCACTTTTCATATAATCAATCGAGCTATTTAGTCAAAAATATCTATCAAAGATAAGCATATAACCCACGAAATTACAGTTTTTTCTTCATTAATAGCATATTTACAAACCAACAGAACCATTCCGGCAACAAAAACATTCCCTCCTCTGTTATGCTAACATGCATAAAAACAAGGAGGTAAAAATGAAAAAGATAATAGTTTTACCGGTATTACTGATACTGGTACTTACAGGGTGTAATTCTACCAAACTTACATCTTCATGGAGTATGCCCAACCCACCCGCCAATCTGATGCAGAAAGTGTTAGTAGTGGGGATCATGGCAGACCGCGAAGAACGGGTAAAAACCGAACAGGCAATGGTTAGTGAATTGCGTAAATATGGTATAAATGCCGGCTCGGCATTCGACATGTTGGGACCCAGGGGATTCCGGGGAGCTACGGAAGATGAAATAGTACGTCAGCTTAAAGGTTCCGAATATACGGCTGTAATGATTGTTTCGTTAATTAATAAAGACAAAGAATTGAGATATGTTCCGGGCACTTACTATAATTATCCGTATTATTACAATTCTCCCCGGTATTACAGAAGATACTGGGCCATATATGATAATGTATACCGCCCGGGATATTATACAACAACAACCAATTACGTATTGGAAGCCGAAATTTATACAGTCAACGACGATGACGAGTTAGTTTATTCGGCTCAAACCCGTACTACCGATCCGGCGAATGCATCCTCATTGGCAGAGAGTTTTGCTACAACAATTGTATCGGAACTCCGGGATAAGAGATTGGTAAGATAATTTTATGACACAAGAATAAAAAAACATATTTATTTATAAACTACTCTGTACATGCATTTTTTATTACTTACTACAAATAAAAAAAGATGTGTGTACAGAGTATCAAAAAAAGAACCGGGAAAGAGTTATTTCACTATATTTGTAAAACACATAAATAAACTGGAAGAAACAAACATTCAAAATATAAAGGATATTTTCGGTAAGATACAGGAGGCCATCGAATCGGACTACACACAGAAAAACGACATGATACGCTGCTACTTGCACCTGCTCGTACACGAAGCCATGAAAGTACAGGCATCCAGCCAATACATACCCAACAAAAATGCAGGGCAACGCATAGCCAAACTCTTCCTTGTCCTGACTGATTTTGCCAATCGCCTATCGGTACATGTCAACCACCTCAACCGGGTAGTCAAAACTGCCACCGGACGTACCACCTCGGCACTTATCAACAACCGCATCATACAGGAAGCCGTTCAGCTACTCCAACGCAGCAACTTCATCAAAAAACATACAGGCGTATCCCCCTCCGGCCATCGCCTGATGCAAACCGCATAGCGGTTAACTTTGTCCCCGTAGTACTCAACATCCTCAAGTATTCTTCTTAATTGTTTGATTTGTAAAAGAAGCTCTCGCACAGGGATACAACGTAGTAGCAACTGCCAGAAATACGGAAAGTGCAGAAAAAGCACTCGGTAATCATCCCAATCTCCTGATCGTCAAACTCGACGTAACAAATGAAGAAGAAATCAAACAATCCGTAGCGGCTGCAATATAGCGGTTCGGACAAATAGACGTTCTGGTAAACAATGCCGGATACGGACTACTCGGCTATTTTGAAGAAATGTCCGAAGAAGTCATCCGCCGGCAAATGGAAACCAATCTCTTCGGAACCATGCAGGTAACCCGTGCCATTCTCCCGGTCATGCGCCGGCAGGGTACAGGCTTAGTAATAACAGTCTGTTCTACCTCCGGCATCAAAGCCGTTCCCGGAGGTTCCGTATACAGTGCTTCCAAATTTGCCCTCGAAGGATGGAGTGAAGAAATGAACATTGATATGAAACCATTCGGAATCCGCTTCATGCTACTCGAACCCGGCCCGTTCCGCACCGATTTCACCAATGAAAGTGCCTCCATGCATTTAGCCGATACCCCCATAGAAGCAAAAGTAGTCAATACAGAAAATGCCCCGCTACATGGTTGTTGGTAATCTGTTTTATAGATGTAATATTACAGATAACTATACTCCCAAAGTTATTCAAATCAATGCGTTACTTGTGCAAATCAAACAGATGCCGGAACAGGTGGATTGATACCTAATGCTTTTCCGGCTTCCAGGCATTTAAGCATCCACGCCATATTTGCTCCTAATGTACGCATGATCTGTAATCCCTCTTTATCGTTCCGTACATCGTCGGGCGTAAAACCAAATACCATATTCCAATACTGCGAGGACACCAGAGGCATATTGTTAATAGTAAAATATTTATTCAATTGATCGAGAGCAGAGGTAGAACCTGCCCGCCGGCAACTGGCTATAGCCGCTCCCGGCTTATAAGCCATTTTTCTGGATGCTGCATAAAACAGGCGGTCCAGAAAAGGTGTAATAAAACCGGATGCCGAAGCATAATGAACAGGAGTACCAAAAACAAAGCCGTCAAATTCGTCTATCCGGTCAATCACTTCGTTCACAATATCATCTATTACGCATCTACCCGTATTCCTACAGGCACCGCAACCACGACAACCCGAAAGAGGTTTGGAGGCTATATACATTATTTCACTGTTAATTCCTTCATTTTGCAGTACTCCGGCAATTTCAGTCAGTGCCGTATACGTACATCCCTCTTTATTCGGACTCCCATTTACCAACAATACCTTCATAGCCTGTTGGTTCATATGGGGGGTATCCGGAGTTGCGTTTGCTTCCACTCCTATCCATGACACAGCAGCTCCTACTGCCATCTTTTTTAGTGCATCCCGTCTTTCCATATTGCTTTTTGCCTAATATTAATTTCAAAATGACTAAAGTAGTTAATTTTACTCTAAATTTATTTACGTTTTTCGTAAATAATATGGATATTTCCTGAAAAATAGGCATATTTACAATGCAGTATTATCAACTCTTGAATCCATCGAATCCGTGTTCAACTAACAAAAATAAATGCTAAACTAACATGTCTGCCCGATGAAAAGAAATATAGTTAATATAAATTTTAAAGAATTTATTCAAAAAATACCCCAACGTACACAATTGGTTAATTTTCTCATAGATACTTTATGTATTGAAAGAGAAGCGGTTTACCGGCGAATGAGAGGAGAAGTACCATTCTCTTTTGAAGAAGTGGCGTTGATCTCAAAACGTTTAAGAATATCGTTAGATCAATTGTTAGACATTGAGATGAAAAAACAACGCCCCTTTACCCTGCAGATAGCAGATTTTGAAAATCCCACAGAGGAAGATTATGAAATTTGGGAAAACTATAATTACAACTTATCACAGTTTATACAAAACGGTTCTTTCACAACTTTTGAAACGTGGACTACTATCCCATTCCCTTTCTGCTATCAGTTTTATAACCTTACCAAATTTTATATATTCAAATGGGCTTTTCAGGTAAACAATCATACAACATTAAAGCGTTTTGATGATATCGAACTTGATAAAAAGTTTTGTAATATTAGCCTTAAAAGCTATGATCTCTACCAGCAGGCTATTTCGTCCGATTATATATTAGCCAATTTTGTATTTCACGATCTGATAAAAGATATTCAGTTTTTTCATGACCTTCATTGCCTTTCCAAAGAAAATGTAAAGCTACTTGTACAGGAAATGGAGGCCTGCCTGACTATGTGGGAAAAATTAACAATGAGTGGTAAATATGATAATTCAGACAGGAAGATAAATGTGTATATTACAGATATTAATATTGACACCAACTATACATTGATAGAGACTCAGGACGACTTTATCTGTTACCTGAGGTCTTTCACTTTAAATTCGCTGGTTACGAGTGAAGAAGATACATATAACTATATGAAAAACAGTTTTCATTCGCTGAAACGGCTATCTACACATATTTCAGTAAGTGGGGAAAAAGAACGAATAAAATATTTTGAAAAAGAAAGAAATATGATTGAAACCTTAAAATAGGTCATTAGCAGGACAAGTAATGAACACAAAAGCCCATCTGTTTCATTATAGAAACAGGGTGGCTCTGATGCATTGCTCTTTATAAAATTTCTATTTTTCTTCTAAAGAAGTAGGCGAAGGCATTAAGGCCCCCTCTTTTATAAATTCATCCTGCACAACTGTTGGATGATCTTTTACATCCTTTCGAAGTCTGGATGTCTCCTGCTGGCTCTGTCTCAAACGTAAATTGGCCGTACCATAATTTCGTAAGGTTTCTCTTTTTACTCCGGTAATCGAAGTATCCAGCACTTCTATGTCCAGAATATTATGAACCGGAGTAATAGTTGGCAACAGATATTGTTCCAACAGCCCACGGTAAGCACCGATGTACTCACAAAGATTAACTTTACCATCATTATATATACGATACGTATAATTAGACCATGCTGTTGTAATATGGATCTCATTTTTCCATATCTCTACAGATGCCCGGGAACCAAAAGTCGGGTCTGTTAAAACAATCCTTTTTAATGGCTCCTTTTCCTCTATCACATTCACCAGCCATTTATTTGATGAAAAGATTTCATCAATAATTTCCTGTAACTTTTCTCTGATTTCAAATTGAATCCTCATATACACATTGCCTGCCGGTCAGGACTTTTTAAGGTAACCAGGTTCCAGATTAATATTAAGTTAGCTATATTATTATCAACGTTCAAAAAAATAGTTTATTATATTTGGATTGTTATATTTCAGAACTTATTTAACTTTGTCCCATAATTACACGAAATATGTCACAAAAACAAGAACTGATCCTGATCAATATCAGTGGTAACGACCGCCCGGGAGTGACGGCCTCTTTAACTGAGATTTTAGCAAAAAACAATGCTGTGATTTTGGATATCGGCCAGGCTGATATTCATAATAACCTGTCATTGGGTATATTATTCCAGAGCACCAGCGAAGACTCCGGAAATATTATGAAAGAATTGCTTTTTAAAAGCTATGAACTGGATGTAAACATTCGTTTCAATCCCATCACAGAGGAAGAATATGAAGATTGGGTTGGTATGCAGGGGAAAAACCGCTACATCATTACCATTCTGTCCCGGAAACTGACAGCTAAGCAGATCGCGGGAATTTCCAATATTATTTCGGATCAGGGAATGAATATTGACGACATTAAACGTTTAACAGGACGTATTCCGCTGGATGAAAATAAACGTTCCCCAAAAGCAAGTGTAGAATTCTCAGTCCGGGGTACACCCAGAGATAAAAATCAGATGCAACGGGAGTTTCTGGAATTATCCTCACAGGTTGAAATGGATATATCCTTTCAGGAAGAGAGTATGTTCCGCCGCATGCGCCGCCTGATCTGTTTTGATATGGATTCCACACTTATACAAACAGAAGTTATTGATGAACTGGCGGTTAGAGCAGGGGTTGGTGACCAGGTAAAAGCTATTACAGAAGCAGCCATGCGTGGAGAAATTGACTTCTGTGAAAGTTTCCGGCAACGTTGCCAGTTACTAAAAGGACTGGATGTTTCCGTTATGCAGGAAATAGCCGAGAATCTTCCTATTACAGAGGGCGCAGACCGTTTGATGCGTATATTAAAAAAAGTAGGCTTCAAAATTGCTATCCTATCCGGAGGTTTCACCTACTTTGGGAATTACCTCAAACAGAAATGGGGTATCGACTATGTGTTTGCAAATGAGCTGGAAGTAGAAGACGGTATTCTGACAGGTAATTATCTGGGCGACATTGTGGACGGTAAACGAAAAGCCGAATTGTTACGCTTCATTGCGCAGATTGAGAATGTGGACCTGCGCCAGACTGTTGCCGTAGGCGACGGTGCAAACGACCTGCCAATGATCAGTATTGCCGGTTTAGGAATTGCATTCCATGCCAAACCAAAAGTAAAAGAAACTGCAAAACAATCTATTTCTACCCTTGGGCTGGACGGTATTCTTTATTTCCTCGGATATAAAGATTCACATCTGGACGAACAGATATAAATGATGGTAGAAAGAATTATTCAATAACAAAAAATAAAGATTATGGTTAGACATATTGTCATGTTCAAACTGATAGAATTTGCAACACCGGAAGAGAAAATCGCAAAAATGAACGAATTCAAAGTGAGATTGGAAAGTTTGATTGATAAAATCGACGTATTGCGTCACATACAGGTTGATTTTAATATAAATCGGGCAGAAACATGGGATGTGATCCTGACTACTGAACTGGACTCACTAGAAGATGTACGTATTTATGCAAACCATCCTGAACATGTTAAAGTAGGAAAAGAGGTGATTGCTCCGGTCAAAGCGGACAGGGCTTGTGTAGACTATGAATATTGAGAACTTCAATATTGAGGACCGTGTACAAACAGCCATAAAAAATTTTGAGAGCGGTTGCAACTGCTCTCAATCTGTTTTTATGACGTATGCAGACCTGATAGGTATGGACCGGGAAACAGCCGGTTGTGTATCAGGAATCAGGTGAATAACCTGATCTGGGTAACATATCCCAATTTCCGTATCTTCTCAAAAAGTTTCGTATAAGAAGAGTGTGATTTCACATTTACTTTATAGGTAATCACAGATGTATTTTTAAGGTAGTCATTTTCGTAAGAAAAACTAAGAATATAAACATGATGCTTCTCAAGGATGGTATGAATCAGATCAAGATCCGGTGTGGTAGTATCACAATAAATAGTAAGCAGCTTATTGACCCCATCCAGGAATAATCTTTTTTCCAGTTTTTCGAGAGAGAGAAGAATAAACAATGTGAGAATTGTTGAAACCGCAGCTCCGGCATACATGCCGGCTCCTACTGCAAGGCCTATTACCGCCATCACCCAAATACAGGCAGCAGTGGTTAACCCCTGTATACTTCCCCGGCTTTGAATGATAGCTCCGGCACCTAAAAAACCAATTCCGGTCAATACCTGTGCAGCAATCCGTCCGGGATCGCCATTGAGGAAATCAGGATAGATCTGTGGAATCCAGATAGAAACCAACATAGCAGCAGCCGATCCCATACAAATAAGTGAAAAGGTACGCATACCTGCATCCCGACGGCGTAACTGACGTTCCGCACCAACAATTGTTCCAAATAATAAACTTAAAAAAAGACGAACAATAGCTGTCGCAGGCGTAATGGTTGCATTTCGCAATATTTCATCCAGATATTCAATCATGTTTAAAAGTACAAAATTTTCCCCGAATATCAAACAATCCACTCTTTATACCATCTATAAAATGCACCAATACCTTCCTTTATAGAGGTATGTGGCTTATATCCGAAGTCTTTTTCCAATAGCGAGGTATCTGCATACGTACAGGTTACATCTCCCGGTTGAATATCCATATAGTTTTTCACCGCCGCTTTTCCGGTTACCTTTTCAATCTCACTAATAAAATTTTCCAACTCTATAGGAGACGAATTTCCTATATTATATATGCGGTATGGAATTGTTTCATCCGGGGATTTACCCAATACTTTAACAACTCCCTCCACTACGTCCTCTACATAAGTAAAATCACGAGACATTTTTCCGTGATTGAATACTTGGATTGGTTCGCCTTTCAATATCGCTCTCATAAACAGGAAGGGAGCCATATCCGGACGGCCCCAGGGGCCATATACTGTAAAAAAACGAAGTCCGGTAGTTGGCAGTTGATACAATTTGCTATATGCATGTGCCACCAGTTCGTTCGATTTTTTGGTTGCCGCATACAAGCTTACAGGGGTATCTACCTGATCGGTTTCGGAAAACGGGATATGGGTGTTCATTCCGTATACACTACTCGAACTGGCATATACCAGATGTTTGATCCGGTGGTTACGGCTATTTTCAATTATATATTGGAATCCTATAAGATTAGATTGCAGATAAGCAAGCGGATTGTCAATCGAATAACGAACTCCGGCCTGCGCAGCCAAATGGCAAATAACATCAAATGCTTCACGTTTAAACAAAGCATCCAATGCTTCTTTATCTGTCAGATCAATTTTATAAAACCGGTAAGAAGGATATAGGGTACTTTGAATAGGTTGATGGGGATTTGTTTGTCCGGAAATTTCGATTCCGGTTTCAGACAGCCGACCATATTTCAGTTTAACATCGTAATAATCATTGATATTATCTAATCCTACTACTTCATCACCTTGTGCAAGAAGCCGTTTAACGGTATAATATCCGATAAAACCTGCAGCTCCGGTTACCAGTACTTTCATACATTCAATTTTTTCTGTTTCCGGTAAATCAAAATATTTCTGCTATAAGCTAAAAAACCGGTAGATTGTCCCAGAATCAGAATCGGATCTAACCGGATAATTCCATATATAGTAATCATACTTGATCCCAACAGACTAATCAGCCAAAATCCGATAGGTAATACTGATTCTCCTCTTTTATGGGAATAATACCACTGATAGACAAATCTAAGCGTAAAAATTATTTGTCCGGCCGAACCAAAAACAATTAACCACCAGGGTATATTTTCTGTTTTGAGGAAATTGGCAACAAAATCAGTTGAGTTATATAATACAAATAACGCCGCAACTAAAGGAGTAGCCAATAATATAGTCCGGAAAACGACATGAATTTTACTCCATATCCCTTTCTCATTGAGATTCCAGATATAAATATAATAAGCGATAAACTGGCCCGTAATGATAGAAAAATCATTACGCATCCAACCATAAATACAGAGAAGATAAGCACCTATAATACTACAAACCCAGTAGAGAGCCGGAGACACAACTTTCTTTGCTTTCTCTGACATCAGCCACTGAATAAGCATCCGCGCAGAAAAAAAGACCTGTGCCAGAAGTCCTATAATATACATATATTAAAGGGTTAAGTTATTTTCGCCGATTTGATAATTAATATATCTTTTTCTCATCCAACGAAAAGCAAAACAGTCCAGAAAAGGAGAGACCAGGCGGTTCCACAAATGATATTTAGAAACTCCGGCTACACGGGGGAAATGCCGTACGGGAACTTCTTTTACATGTCCTTTTTGTAATTGGATCAAAGCCGGCAAAAAGCGGTGCATTCCTGTAAAAAAGGGTATCCGTTTAGCATAGGCCGTATGCATAATCTTGAGCGGGCATCCCGTATCGGTTACCCCATCATTAGTCATCATCCGGCGAAATCCATTCGCAATACGGGATTGCAGATTTTTAAAAAAAGAATCTTTCCGGTTCGCACGGATTCCCATCACCAGTTCGTATTCCTTTATATAGGGAAGCAGCAAGTTAAAATCTTCCGGAGCTGTCTGCAAATCAGCATCAATATACCCTGTATAAGCAGAGAAAGATTGATCGATCCCGGCTTTGATAGCTGCACTTAATCCGGAATTCTGTGCCAAATTACAGTAAAAGAAATGGGGATGTTTCCGGCATATATCCATGATACCTTCCAGACTTTTGTCTTTCGAACCATCATTAACAAAAAGTACACAACTTGGAACAGCAGCAACCGAAAGATAATGGGATAATTCTCTTTCCAAAGCAGCGATATTATCTTCTTCGTTATAAATAGGAACAATGATCGTAAACTGATAGGCTGATGTTTTATTCATCTGCTTGCTTGATTTTCATTTAGTCGGCAAAGGTAAGAATATTCTTATTTTTTCTTTACCACTGTAACATGATTTATAAATCCGGACGTATATCTTCGATGATTTTTAGGCCAGCGGTTATTGTCGTATACACCAATCAATTCTATTTCCATTTCTTCTTCCCAACCGTCAGGCAGAATTTCTTCTGCAGGATAATGGGATACCAATACAAAAGGTAGCCGGTTGATTACGGTGTTTTTATCATCTGTATCAAGGTTCAGAATGGTACGATAGGCTTCAAATACCATTTCTATACGCATACTCTCTTTTTCCGGCGTATAAAACTGAAGATCTTTTAAAGCCGGCATTTCCCGCACTGCACTGATACTGTTAAAATCTTTGTTATGAACAATATCACGTAAATAAGGCATAAAAAAGATTTCTATAAACATAAAGAGTGCTGTTACAGCCAGCAAAAAAGAAAAAGCTTCTGTTTTACGAATAGAACGAATCATCCAGAAAGCAAAAAGCAGGCAACCAATGATTGTTACGATAAACATAGTAACTCCCATATCTCCCTTAGAAAATAAGAACAGATAAGCAGCAACCGGCAGGACAAGGACAGCTATTAAAATTAAGATCGTATTAATACAAAATACAATTTTATCTCCTCTCTTCATATTCTTTACACACGTCATCCAGTATAAGAGAATATGCCCCATCATCAATGCACATGGAATGAGAATGGGCAACAGATATCTTGTTTTCTTTTCGGGTAAAAGAGATAGAAAAAAC
This sequence comes from Tannerellaceae bacterium, assembly GCA_021203545.1. Taxonomy (GTDB): domain Bacteria; phylum Bacteroidota; class Bacteroidia; order Bacteroidales; family Tannerellaceae; genus UBA4116. The sequence goes on from JAJQAZ010000124.1 coordinate 24,799, forward strand.
AACATGAAAACAACCCAAAGTAAAGAAAACAGATAACTACTTTTGTATTCTACCCGTTTTTTCCAATAAGGATAGGCCAGGGCAGTAAGTGTTAGTAACGACCAAATCCCTGTTTCAAGGAAGAACTGCCAATAATACCACCACGGTCGTACATTGTGATTCGTCCATGCAGACGCCTCTTTATGAAACACATAGCTTGCCATATCGGTATGAAAAACATAAATATAAATATACCACCAGCAACTCAAAATCAGGCAGGTTACTGCCATAATTATTATACCTCCCGCTTTACCTTTCAGCCCTTTTCTGTATACTATTGCATAACTACATAGAAAAGGTAAAAGCAAAGCATAAAAGGAAACCGGGCCTTTTCCCAGAAAGGAAAGTCCCAGAAAGATCCCTGCATATAAAAAGTAACTCTTTCGTTGTTCCGTAAGACGGAAAGCTTTAACCAGGTAATAGATAGCTCCCATCATAAACGCATGACAGTAAATATCCCATGTAGCCGTACGTCCCATTAATATAATATTATAGGAAGTACACAATAAAAGGGTCGAGACCAATGCATATACCGGACTTTGTGTCAATAAACAAGCTAACAGATAAACAAATACAACCAACAAACAGGCAGCTAACCCCGACATACATCGCTGGAGGATGATATTATCCGGAGATACATATTCTACAATTCCGGCTATCCAGGTAGGCAATGGTGGCTTCTCCAGGCGAAGTTCGCCATTCATTGTAGGTACCAGCCAATTATTTTCGCTTACCATCTCACGGGCTGTGATCAGGTTACGCGATTCCATAATGTCTGATAGAAGTACATTGTTGTTGATAAAAAAACTACAAACAAAAACAATACTTAGAAATAAGATATGAAGAGTTCTGTTATGTTGCAAATTGTCAGTTAGCATACTATTTGATTAATAGATATTAAGTGCTCCGGTTAGTTCGCTTGCCGACTGGAATCCCATCTTGTCGCAATACCCGTTAATGCCTTCTATGATCTTCATTGTTACTGTTGGGTCTACGAAATTATAGGTACCTACCTGTATGGCTGCTGCACCGGCCAGCATGAACTCAACCGCATCCTGCCAGTTACTGATCCCGCCTAATCCTATGATAGGAATCTTTACAGCTTTATAGGTTTGCCATACCATACGTACCGCAACCGGTTTAACGGCAGGTCCGGATAAACCACCGGTTATTGTTGATAATACAGGTTTGCGGGTATTGATATTTATAGCCATACCTAACATGGTATTAATGAGCGAAACGGCATCCGCACCTTCTGCTTCAACAGCACGGGCAATCTCGGTTATATCGGTTACATTAGGCGAAAGTTTTACAATAAGAGGTTTATTATATACCTTTCTTACAGCCCTTACCACTTCGGCTGCTCCTGCACAGGTAACACCAAATGCCATACCTCCCTGTTTTATATTCGGGCAGGAGATATTTAACTCTATAGCAGGTATTTTGTCCAGTCCGGCCATCTTTTCCGCACAGGCTACATACGACTCAACAGACGATCCGCTTACATTTACGATCATATTCGTATTGTAATCCCTGATTTCCGGATAAATGTTCTCTACAAAATAGTCAGCCCCTTTGTTCTGGAGTCCTACAGCATTCAGCATCCCGGCCGGGGTTTCCGCCATACGGGGATAATCATTCCCTTCACGATGCTCTATGGTAGTACCTTTAACAATAATTCCACCTAATTGCTCAATATCTATAAAATCGGCATATTCAGTTCCGTATCCAAAGGTACCGGAAGCCGTCATTACCGGATTTTTTAACTCTAATTCACCTATATTTATATTCAGTTTTGCCATGTTAATTGATTGATGTTAAATACCGGACCTTCCGTACATACACACACATTTCCTTTCTGAGTTTTCTCCACACAACACAAACAGGCTCCTATTCCGCAAGCCATTGTATTTTCAAGGGAAACTTCGCACCAGATATTTTCTGAACCCGCATACCTGGACACTGCCTGCATCATTGGTTTAGGGCCACAGGTATAAATTTTATCAAAACGGGTATTTTTTAATATAGAGTGATTGGTTACATAACCTATCTCGCCCAAAGAGCCATCTTCGGTCGTTATATACACCTCTCCAAGTTGTTTGAATTCGTCCAGCTGCATCAAATCAGCGGCCGACCGGGCCCCTAACAAAAACGAAGGGGTAATACCTTTTTCTTTCAGGCAATATCCCATATATAATAGGGGTGCAGTACCAACACCACCACCTACCAGCAGAACATTGGTTTGATGATCGTCTGCCTCCGGCATGGTGAAACCATTTCCTAAAGGTAACATAATGTTTACAGTTTCGCCGGATTTGTATTCAGACATCCTGCGGGTTCCATCACCAATTAACTGGATAAGTAACCACAGTTCGTTGGTTGCCCGGTTTACATAATTAACAGAGATCGGACGACGTAAAAATGTTGTAGGAGAGCCATCTACCCGTACCTCTACAAATTGCCCGGGGTATATATCCGGCAGGGGTGCATCGTTGGTTAGCTTCAACAAGCAATACTGGGGATGAAGGTGCATATTTTCCGTAACCTTCATGTCTAACAAATATTTCTTCATATTTATTGTTTTATACCACAAAGATACGGGAAAGTAGGAAATATACCGATGGGTTACTTACTCTTTCTTGTTTTTTTCCGGTATAAAGGTATCAAACGTATTATCCGAGTAGAAAATCATTATTTTGGTTACATTTTTAGATTGGGCCGGAACAGGTATAACTTTTTCTATTATAGCAGGTTGCGGTATGATTTCCGGAGTTTTAACCTCAATTTCCCGGCGATTTTCAGAAACAACCTGTACATTGGGCTGAATTTCGGGCGTATTTCGGAATAAATCAGGCTCCTGAGTAGCAAAATCATCTTTTTCCATGTTGCCCTTACCGAAAAGTAACCAATCTGAATTTATATATGTGAACTTTTCCAGAATTTTCATTAATACATCCAGGCTTGGCTTATTTCTTCCGGATATAATGTGCGACATAGCCGAACGTTGTATCCCAATCGTCTCCGCAAATCTGGAAGAAGTCAATCCTTCTTTCTGCATTACCTGCATTACACGCTCTTTCATATATAATAAAGTATGAATATTATTAATTTATGCCAATATGTCTTGTTTACAATAAAAACAACCACTTTTGTATACAGGCACAAATATAAACAATAATTTACTTTTACACAATTTATAATTATAAAAACAAACAGCCACAAAAGTAACAAACCAAGTTTACATATCTATAATACAGATGTAAAATGTTTTGGATAGACAAGATACAGCATTCAAGAAAAGATTTTAATAAATTAGATAAATGACTGATTATAATGTGGGTATATGCATTAAAACAGGTGTTTTCAGGCTTTTAATTTACATTTGTTTTGGATTCAGACCTATCCATTTAACGTAAACAGTTAATATTATCATACAATTAACTGGTTTTTATA
>JAJQAZ010000049.1 GCA_021203545.1 Tannerellaceae bacterium
TAGATAAAGTGAAACTTTTTCCCGATAATTATAAAAAAAATATATTAACATCCTATAGTTTTGTAGAATAAGAATTTATGATAAATAAAAACCATGGAATACAGAGAAATAGGAAAAACAGGCATGAAAGTATCTGCCATTAGCCTTGGGGCTTCCTCACTGGGTGGCGTTTTTCATCCATTAAAAGAGCAGGCTGGTATAGATGCCGTTTGTACAGCAGTTGATAACGGTATTAATTTCATAGATGTTTCTCCGTATTACGGGCATCTGAAAGCTGAAACCGTACTTGGAAAGGCCCTCCTTCAAATAGATCGTAACCGTTATTACCTGTCAACCAAAGTAGGGCGTTATGGAAAAGAGGGTGTAAATACCTGGGATTATTCTGCCGGGAAGGCCAAAGAAAGTGTATACGAAAGTATGGAACGCCTGCATGTGGATTATATAGACCTGATCAATATACACGACATTGAATTTGCTGACCTTGAGCAGATTTGTAACGAAACATTGCCGGCGTTGGTAGATTTACGGAATGAAGGTGTTGTAAAACATGTAGGTATCACAAACCTCAACCTTCGCCACTTTAGATATGTGATCGACCATGTACCGGCAGGAACAGTAGAAAGCATTCTCTCTTTTTGTCATTACACTTTAAATGATGATGCCCTGGCAGATTACCTGGATTATTTTGAGGCCCGGAATATAGGGGTAATTAATGCCTCTCCTTATTCAATGGGTTTGCTTACAGGCCGTGGAGCGCCTGATTGGCATCCGGCACCTGCGGCACTGCAGCGGCTGGCACGCAAAGCTGTTGCCTATTGTAATACCCGGGGTGTATCAATTGGACAGTTGGCAGTAAGTTTCGCTGTAGCCAACCCGCGGATAGCAACCACACTGTTCAGTACCACAAGTACTGAAAATGTACTGAAAACGATCCGGTATGCTGCAACCCCGGCGGATCAGGCACTGATACAAGAGATACAAAAAATATTTGAACCCGGATTCCGGGATACCTGGGTGAATAGTTAACAAACAGGGCGTATGAAAACAATACAGATAACAGAACAGGGTAAAACCCGGATCATTGATATTTCCAAACCGGAACTCAAACCCGGACATGTGTTGCTGAAAATAGGATATGTAGGCTTTTGTGGTTCCGATCTTAACACCTTCCGGGGATTAAATCCTTTAGTAAAATTACCAATCATTCCCGGACATGAAGTAGGAGCTACCATAGAAGCCGTCGCGGACGACGTACCCGGCAGTTTGCAGCCGGGCATGCATGCAACCGTGAATCCCTATACCAATTGTGGTACCTGCCCGGCCTGCCGCAACGTCCGTCCCAACTCGTGCGAGTTTAACCGGACTTTCGGAGTACAGCGGGACGGTGCCATGTCTGAATACCTATTAGTACCCTGGGAAAAAGTAATATCCGGTAAAGATATATCAGTCCGTGATTTTGCATTGGTAGAACCTATGAGTGTAGGGTTTCATGCCGTAAGCCGCGCACAGGTTACAGATCTGGATACGGTGATGGTTTTCGGGTGTGGTATGATTGGTCTGGGAGCCATTGTGCGTTCTGCTTTGCGTGGAGCAAAAGTGATAGCTGTAGATGTGGATGATAAAAAGCTGGAATTGGCCGCACGCCTGGGAGCTGCCTATACTATAAATTCTTTAACGGAAAACCTGCATGAACGGGTGTGGGAACTAACTAACTGCTGCGGGGCCGATGTTATCATTGAAGCTGTAGGCCGTCCTGAAACCTACCTGGCATCTATATCGGAGGCTGCTTTTACTGCACGTATCGTTTATATTGGGTATGCCAAAGAAAAGATACCTTTCGATACACAATATTTTGTAAAGAAAGAACTGGATATCCGTGGTTCACGGAATGCCATGCCAACTGATTTCAGGGCTGTAATAGAGTATCTGAAACGGGGAACCTGTCCGGTAGACGAATTTATAACTGCGATCTACACTCCGGAAGAGGCCCAAACTGCTCTCGAACAGTGGTCGGCCAATCCGGGCGAAGTATTCAGAATCCTGATTAAATTCTAAACGTATGATACATCCTGTAATAGATGCACATGCACATCTCTGGCTTCGCCAGGATGCCGAAGTGGAAGGAAAAGCGATTAGGACACTTGAAAACGGACAATCTCTTTTTATGGGAGAAGTGCGCCAGATGTTACCCCCTTTCATGACTGATGGAAAGAACACAGCAGAAATCCTGCTTTCAAATATGGATTATGCCCGGGTGTCTGCCGCTGTTATCACACAGGAATATATTGACGGACTGCAAAATGACTATCTCTGGCTGGTACAGCAAAACTATCCGGATCGTTTGTTCTGTTGTGGAATGGTTGATGCCCGCAAACCGGGGTACTATACGCAGGCGGAACAACTGATCGGGCAGGGATTTAAGGGAATAAAAATACCGGCCCAGCGGCTTATTACCGGAAAAAGCAGGATATGGCTCACCTCGGATGAAATGATGGAAACATTTCGCCTGATGAAAAAAATAATATTCTTTTGTCGGTCGATTTAGCCGATAGTGCGCAACAGGTGGCGGAAATGAAAGAAATCATATCCGAATGCCCTGCGTTGAAAATAGCTATTGGCCACTTCGGAATGGTTACCCGCCGCGATTGGCAGGAACAGATCAAACTGGCGCGGAACGAACATGTAATGATCGAATCAGGCGGCATTACCTGGCTTTTTAACGACGAATTCTATCCTTTTACCGGAGCTGTTTGGGCTATCAAAGAAGCCATTGATCTGGTAGGAGTCGAAAAACTGATGTGGGGGTCGGACTATCCGCGTACCATTGTAGCCATTACTTACCGTATGTCGTACGACTTTGTGGTAAAAACAAATCTTCTTACAGAAGAAGAAAAAGCATTGTTTTTGGGCAAAAATGCGGAAATGTTCTATGGATTCAATAACTTGCAACAACTACCGTATATTAAAAATATGTCGGAGTGAAAATCTATAATACCATGAAAGAAAAGAAGTACACATTTGCATTGACCTTAATTTTCAGCCTGTTCTTCATCTGGGCCATCAGCAGTAATTTACTGCCCACCATGATCCGGCAACTGATGAAAACATTCGAACTAAGTGCCTTTCAGACATCTCTTACCGAGGCATCTTACTGGATAGCCTACTTTATATTTCCTATTCCGATTGCGATGTTTATGAAACGGTACAGCTATAAAGCCGGTATAGTTGTCGGATTGTTTATCGCTGCATTGGGGGAATCCTGTTTTTCCCGGCTGCTATCATACAACAATATTGGGCCTATCTGGGGATATTCTTTATTATCGCAACAGGTATGTGTTTCCTTGAAACGGCGGCTAATCCTTTTGTAACCGTACTGGGCGATCCGGCAACAGCTCCCCGCAGGCTCAACCTTGCCCAATCTTTCAACGGACTGGGGGCATTTATCGCTGCGATGTTTCTGAGTAAACTTGTACTGAGTGGGAACGACTATACCCGCGAAAGTATTCCGGCCGGTTATCCCGGAGGATGGGAAGGGTTTGTACAGGTCGAAACCAATGCGATGAAAGTTCCTTATCTTGTGCTTGCTGTTATCCTTATTCTTCTTGCCGTCGTATTTTTATTTTCCCATCTACCCAAAATAAAAGAAGGTGAACAGGAAGAAGGAAGTAATACAGGCGAAAAGTTAATAGACTTCAGCGTTCTTAAACGTTCCCATTTACGTTGGGGGGTAATTGCCCAGTTCTTTTACAATGGCGGACAAACTGCCATCAATGCCATGTTCCTGATTTATTGTTGTAAATATGTAGGATTAACCGAAGGTACGGCTACCACCTATTTTGGCTTTTATATGCTTGCCTTCCTATTGGGCCGTTGGATAGGGACACTGCTTATGGTAAAATTCAAACCACAGCATATGCTTGTTCTGTATGCTCTTATGAATATCCTGTTATGTGGGGTAATTATGGCGTTTGGTGGTATGACCGGGCTGTATGCTATGCTGGGTGTCTCTTTCTTTATGTCGATCATGTATCCCACGCAATTCTCTCTTGCATTGGAAGGATTGGGTAGCAAAACAAAAAGCGGGTCCGCCTTTCTGGTAATGGCAATCGTGGGGAATGTAATATTACCGCCTCTGACCGGACATTTGATGGATATGAACGAACAACTCTATCAATTAGCCTATTTGGTACCTTTGATCTGTTTTATCTTTTGTGCATATTATGGCTGGAAGGGATATAAAGTAATCAACTAAAAATAATTATAATGAAAGAACAGGGATATACACAACAAACGTATAATGTATCGGTAAAACGGTATTGCCAGACACTGGAGTTAAAAGATAATCCGGAGTTAATACAGGAGTATATCAAACGGCATAGCGAGCTGGAACACTGGCCCGAAATACGGGAGGGAATACGTGCCGTAGGTATTCTTGAAATGGAGATATACCAGTTGGGTACAAAACTTTTTATGATTGTAGAAACTCCCCTGGATTTTGAATGGGAGAGTGCATTCGCTCAATTAGCAACCTATCCCCGGCAGGCCGAATGGGAAGAATATATGTCTCTCTTCCAGGAAGCGGATCCGGGAGCTACCTCTTCCGAAAAATGGCAGTTAATGGACAGGATATTTCATTTATATAAATAATAAACGATGCGGAAAAACATTTTAAAACTTATAGGTATAGGGGCTATACTTTTAATGAGTGGCCAGGCCTTTTCACAAATAATAGAACGGGAACGGCCTAAAGAATGGGATCAGCTGGTAGATGGTGCCCGTTTTGTGGACCGGTTCCTTCCCATGGAAGGCAATGTTCTGTCGTCGGACACCTGGGGCGTAGACGGAGTACGCCCCCGTTATATAGATAACGGAATTGAAGACCGTGTCTGGTCGTATTGGGGTGGAAACATCAAAAAAGGGGAAGATGGGTTGTATCATCTATTTGTATGCGGCTGGCTGGAAAGTTCGGAAAAAGGACATGGCGAGTGGCCCAATTCCATTGTGTTTAATACGGTAAGTGATAATCTTACCGGTCCTTTCAAACTACGCAATGTAATCGGAAAAGGACATAATCCGGAAGTTTATCAGTTAAGGGATGGCCGGTATGTACTTTATGTAATAGATGGATATTATATCACAGATGATATCAATGGAAACTGGGAATACGGAAAGTTTGATTTCAATCCGCGTGACCGTCGTATTATAGAAGGACTCTCCAACCTTTCGTTTGCCGAACGTGAAGATGGTTCGTATATCATGGTATGCCGTGGCGGTGGCATCTGGATCAGTCAGGATGGACTTACGGGATACAATCAACTAACCGACAAACGTGTTTACCCGGATGTGGAAGGACGCTTTGAAGACCCTGTCATCTGGCGTGACCATATCCAGTATCATATGATTGTAAACGATTGGTTAGGCCGTATCGCTTTTTACCTGCGCTCTAAAGATGGTGTCAATTGGGTAACCGATCCGGGTGAAGCTTATATTCCGGGTATTGCCGTACATAAAGACGGGCGGGTAGAGGACTGGTTCAAATTCGAACGTATCAAAATGTACCAGGATGCTTACGGACGAACTATTCAGGCCAACTTTGCAGTGATTGATACCCTGAAACCACTGGATAAACCATTTGATAACCATAGCTCTAAAAATATAGGTATACCTTTAAATCCGGGGCTTTTACTAACAGTTTTAGATAATAAACCTATTACTACAGGTACCAGAACTATACGTGTGAAGATACTGGCGGAAGATGGATTTAATCCTCAAACCGACATAGATATCAATAGCCTCCGTTTTGGTGCCTCTGAAGAGGTAAACTACGGACGTGGATGCAAAGTCTTAAAAACAGAAGCCGATGGCAACGACCTGGTCGTAACCTTCGAAGGGAAAGGACATGGTATTACCGCAGATGAATTTGCTCCCAAACTGATAGGAAAATATAATGACGGAAGAATGCTTTACGGATATGCCCGTTTGCCATATATAAATTACATAGAGCCAATCCTGTCAGCCCGTACCCCTCAATTTACCGGGTCAGGAAAAGGCACAATCGAAGTCCAAAACTTCGGACAGGTAGATTCACAAAAAGCTTCTGTTAAAATAGAGCGTATAATTGATGGAAAGAAAACAGTTCTGGGATCAGCCACAGTGCCTCCGTTAAAACCTTATGAAAAAATAGATATTCAGTTCTCAACTAAAGCAGTGATTGAAAAAGGCGAAGAGTGTAATTTTTTATTAACTATCTATTCCGGTAAAAAAATACTCTCAACAGCTAATTTGGTTAAAACAGTAGAGTGAAGACAGAAGAATAGAGTTCCCTTGTTCGGCGTAGCGAGGACGCTACGCCGAACAAGGGAATACCCCGGGTAGACTAAAACACCCTCCTCAACTTCCCCGGTAAGTGGAATAACCATTAGCCGACATCGTGAGTGGAATATGGTAATGACTTTTGTCATCTATAGAGAATATAATCTCAACAAACGGGAAAATAGTAGAAATACCCTGCTTCTCGAAATAAGAACCCGTTTCAAAAAGTAACTTATAAGTACCTTCTTTATTTTCCTCGTCCGGCAGGAAATTATCTATCCGCCCATTTCCGGCTGTCATACCTCTGTTAATTACTTCCCAACCATAGGATTCTTCACTCCACTTAAACAAAACAACCATAACCTCGGCGGCTGGTTCACCCCGGTTTGTATCAAGCATATGGGTACTTAGTTGACGCTCATTCTCTTCAGCATGCATAATATTTACAAAGAATGGAAGGATCCAGACCAGAAAAAAAGATAAACAGTTTTCATACGACTCACTTTATTCGTTAGTAGTTATCATTTATGTCTCCGAGCATAACAACTACTAAAATAGGAATGTTTCTGTGGAACACGAAATTACCATATGTTAATTTTACTCTTATCCCGGGTTCCTATCTTTGAGGGCTTTTATAAAAAAGAAATTAAACAGTAAAAAGAATGGTACGGGATAAGATTGATTTTGGAAAGATGAAGGTTGGGGAATTGTTTGTAAGACAATTGATCCCCAATGTACTCGGAATGGTATTTACCGCCTTATTTATCATTACAGATGGTATATTCGTAGGCCGGGGTATAGGAAGCAATGCGTTAGCCGCAGTAAATATTGTAGCTCCGGTATCGTTATTTATGACCGGTGTCGGACTGATGTTTGGTATGGGAGGAGCCATCATGGCCTCTATCAATCTGGCCCGCAATAAAAGCAATGTAGCCAACATCAATATTTCTCAGGCAGTATGCATGTCTTCTTTCCTGATGATCCTTTTTTCTTTAATAGTATGTACATTTCCGGAAAAAGCCTCTTTATTACTGGGTGCACCGGCCGGTATACTTCCGGAAGCAACCGGATATATGTTTTTTTATTCACTATTTGCAGTATTCCAGTCCCTGTTATGTGTATTGCCGTTCTTTGTAAGGTTAAACAACCCCAACTATTCCATGATCTGTTTGGTAACAGGAACTCTGTTAAATATAGTACTCGACTATATCTTTATTTTCATATTCGGTTGGGGATTAATGGGAGCGGCTTTGGCCACTGGTACCGGACAGATTGTAGCAGTAGTAATGTTGGTTGTCTATCTGCTTCGTCCTACAGCAAATATAACATTGGTAAAACTGAAAATGAGCCTGAAAAGTATTCGTTTATCTTTGCGCAATATAGGGTATATGATGCGGTTGGGATGCCCGGCTTTCTTTAGTGAAATAACGATCTCTTTGATGATGCTTGCAGGTAACTTTGTTTTTGCAAAACACCTGGGAGTTAGTGGAGTGGCTGCCTATAGCATTATCTGTTATCTTTTTCCTGTTATTTTTATGTTGTACAATGCACTGGTGCAGTCAGCCCAGCCCATTATTAGTTATAATTATGGCAGAGGAGTACACCAACGGTCGCAACGTGCCATGCGTATGGCGTTAGCCAGTGCTGTATTAGTTGGGATATTCTTTTTATTTGTATCCCAGGTTGCGGGTAAAAGTGTAGTTTCACTTTTTATAACAGATACCGGCAATCCGGCCTGGGAGATGGCTGTATATGGATTACCCCTTTTTGCCATTGATTTTATCTTCTTTGGTATTAACATCGTCATGGCAGGTTATTATATGTGTGTGGAAAACATAAAGCGGGCCATTACTTTTACCCTTGTCCGTGGGATATTGCCTGTTATTTGCTTTTTCGTTTTACCTTTGTGGTGGGGAGTGAATGGTATCTGGCTGGCTGTGCCGGTAGCAGAAATAGTAACCACTTTCCTTATTTTTATAACGATTATAAAGGAGCGATATAAATGGAAGAATTTATCCGGAAACAGTATCCCGGCTTCTCTTTCACAGAAGCAGATATAGAACAGATAAGAACCTTTGGAGAGATTATCAATCTCTCCAAAGGTTCTTATCTGGTAAAAGAAGGAAAAATAAACAGTTGTTTCTATATTGTTATGGAAGGTGTGTTGCGTGCCTGGTGGAATAGCGAAGAAAAGGAACCGACATTATGGTTTGCAATTGCAGGCGAACCGCTCTTTTCAACCTGGGGTTATGTAGAAAACAGGCCGTCACGTCTGAACATAGTAGCCTCCTCGTCCTGCCGTCTACTTGCTTTCCGTAGGGAAGATATCCGTACAATGATAACTTCCTCACCGGTATTGTGCCTGTGGATACAACATCTTGTTGAACTGTTACTACTTATTACCGACGAGTTCCTGATCGATCTTTCCCGGCCCACAGCCAAAGAACGTTATCTTTCTTTTTCCAATAAGATGCCGCAAATACTACAGGAAGTACCCCTGAAAGAGATCGCGGGTTATCTGGGGATGACACCCCAATCCCTCAGCCGCATACGAAGCGAAATAGTCAGCAGGAGGAATCCTACAAAATAAGATAAATAGCATATATATGGCAGATGCTGCCCAATAGAACAAAAACGTGTAAAACGGTATGCATATAAGGTCTTTTAGTCCACGAATAAAATAGGGCACCCATAATATAAGAAGCCCCTCCGGCAGCCAGCCAGTAAAGAGCCTGTATCAATCCGGCTTCGTTCAATATCCTGACCATAGGTTGAAGAGCCACCAGAATGCTACAACCCATTAACACAAAACAGATTGTTTCAATATGACTATGCTTTTTCAGTCTCCGGAAACTCATGTATAGCCCTGTAAAAGCAGCCAGCCAGTTAAAAGTAAATAAAGACCAGCCCCATGCACCCGCATCACGTAAAACCAGCAATGTAAAAGGAGCATATGTACCCGCGATATGCATATAAATAGCACTGTGGTCGAATTTACGCCACAGGGCTTTTCTGTTTTCTACTATACAGGCGTGGTAACAGGTGGAAGTAATATACGAAAAAAGCATACCGCCCAGATACACCAACACACTGCCAATGGCCCAGCCATTTCCATTCTGCACAGCAGCCAGCAACAAAATATACCCGGCAATAATACCCAATACAATCCCTGCCCCATGCGTAACAGAATTAGCAATCTCCTCCTGCCTCGTATAAAACTTTGTACTCATACGTACAAAGTAAATGAAAAATGAAGAATGAAAAATGAAAAACGGAGACAAAAGAATAAATAAAAAAGAATCCCCAACTCGCAGGTAACCGCTGGCGCAGATTTAAATCTGTGCCTAAACCCATGTCATTCAGTGCACTTTGGTCGTTTGTTAGTGGTTAGCCGGAGGGGATTTGTTATCCCCGGCAAATAAAACACCCCGGTTTACCGGAATTCCTCCGGTCCAAAAAGTCCCGGAGCAAATTTTTCATTTTTCACTTTTCATTTAAAAATATTTCTCCAGTTCCTGTGTAATGGTAGCTTTATCCAGTACGCCCGAAGAGCGCCATACGGATTCTCCCTGGCTGAATATCATTAATGTAGGTACAGACTGAATGCGGTATTGGGTAGCCAGTGCTTCATTTTTATCAATATCTATTTTCAGAACCCTTGCTTTGCCCTGCACTTCGTGCCCTATCGCTTCAATAGTAGGGGCTAATGCCTTACAGGGTCCACACCAGGTAGCAAAGAAATCAACCAACACAGGTTTATCTCCTTTTATAATATCGTCAAACGTTTCCATACTTACTTTATATAATTTAGTGAATAATGCCTTTGTATAACATTCTCTGCAGAGATAGAGTTGTTATCATAGAAAAGAAAATGTCTCAATTAATTAACGACAGCAGATTTTAAACAAATATATATTAACAAATGTTAGTTGGTATAGCATGTGAAATTAACATACCAGAATCTTAAAATGAGAAAATTCCAAATAATAGCAGTAATTGTATGCTTTTTCCTAAGCATGTTTTCCTGTGTAAAAGATAAATATGATTGGGACGAATGTAATCCAAGGATTTTTATCACGTTTGATTGGGGCACCGGCGCCCGCCCGGATAATGATAAGTTAGTTAACGTTTTGATTACCGGACGGGAAAACGGCGATAGTACCCGGATGCAAATACCACCGGACGGACAGGAAGTAAGAATTCGCACACAGAACTACTTGTTTCTGGGGTATACCGACCCGGGAAATGTAACAATAAACGGAACAACCGTATCGATAAACCCGGATGCCGGCGAAAACTATCCCGAACCGGATTTTTTTGCCGGAGGATTTATAGAGCAGGAAATTATTCGTTCGTTGTCCGATCAGGTAGTAACAATCCCTATGCGGCGACAGATACGTCCGCTCATTATCCGGGTAATTTTGCAGGGGCCGGCGGTTGGAGGCCTGTCCACTTTAACGTGTGAAATATCCGGGATTACTATGGCAAGAAATATTAATTACGGTTTTGAACCGGTAGACGGACAGCCCCTTCACCCGGCTGAAGTAACGGGTTCGGTTGCTTATAATATGACTACCACAGATAATTCCGTCTATAGCGATCAGCATAATTTATTGGGAATAGACGGATCTGCAGACCAGATACTTGATTTGACAGTTCATTTTACGAGTGGACGTCAGAAAGAACTCTCCCTGAATGTAACTACCCAGATGACAGGATTCCATACCGAACATGTAGAGGAACCCTGGGTGCTGGAATTAACAGTCAATCTGATTACTGAAATAGAAGCTAATATCGAAGACTGGAAAGGGAATTACCTATCCACAATAGGAGCAAATTAAAAAGTAATAAAACATAAATCAAAATTGTATAAGAGTATGAAAAAATTAGTTTTTCGTTTGATAATGGGAGCTGGTATACTGGCTTCTTTTACAGCTTGTAATGAAGATAAAAATAGTGGTGAAAAAGAAGTAGATAAGACTCCGGAACCCGTGGTGATTCATACCACTGTTGACACCAAAGCATATGATACAACCTGGGAATATGGAGATGAGATCGGAGTAACCATGTATGATGTTAACTATGAAAATATTCTGGAAGACCAGTTTAACTATGAATATATTACAGAATTAAATCTGAGTATATTCCATTCTGTAGACCTGGATGAAACCCTTTATTTCCCTTTAGACGGAAGCGATATGAGGTTAAAAGCCTATTATCCGTATATAGCAGGCCTTCCTCAAAATATGATCATACACTGGCGTGTCGACGATCAGTCCTCTTTACAGGATATTGATTTAATGACGGCAGAACATGTGAGCGGTTTTAATAAAGAAGTTACGCTGGTTCGTTTACATTTTTACCATCGTTTGTGTAAACTTGTATTCCTGTTATTAACGGAAGACGAAACAGCAGAAGTAAATCTGGCAGATTGTGACATGGTAATTACCGGTATGGAAACAGGTATAGATTATGATCTGTTTAATGATGAATTTGTAGGTAACCCGGACGGAATAGCCAATATTTCTGTGCCTCTGCGTACGGATGAAAATGCAAACCAACGCCAGGCTATTGTATTACCCCGTGAAATGGGTGAAGGCGTAACATTTCAGTTTACCACTCCCGAAGGCGAAACATATACAGCCCGTATGAGTGATACTCTTACGCTGGAAGGAGGAAACAGATACACATTTATTATTACACTGGCGGAAAATCCAACATTGGTAACAGCAACTATCGAACCATGGATTGATAACGACTATGAATATATTATAGCAAACTAAGACATTGTATGAAAAATAGAGTTTTTCAACTACTATTGGTGGCTTTTCTTTTTCCTATACTGATATCATGTAATGAAGATGAAGATATCAGACAGGGAAAGAGCAGCGAACTGGCAATAGTTATAGATGGGGGGATCACCACAACCAGGGCGGTAGATGCCGACTGGGAATCGGGTGATGTGATAGGTGTAACTATGTATAATACCACGTATACGGAGTTTATCGATGGTGTATATAATACTCCGTATGTAACTCTTAGTACAGGTACATTAGGGTTATTTGATGCAGAAAATGAAGACGAAACACTCTATTTTCCCCAGAATGGAGATGAAATCAGACTGCATGCCTATTATCCCTATCAGGCCGATTTGGGTTCGAATATGCGTATACCCTGGAGTGTAACAGATCAGCTTGTTTTACAGGACATAGACCTGATGACAGCTGTACACGAACAGGGCTTTTCAAAATATGAAACAGAAGTAAAGCTACATTTTTACCACAGGCTTACCAAACTGATATTTATATTAAGTGTAGCCGAAGGCGAGGATTTTGTAAATCCGGAAGAGTGCGAACTGACTATACGTGGTGCCGAGACGGGTAACATTTATGACCTGGTTGATAACCGGTTTCTTAATTTCAGTACCGGAGAAGGGGATATTGAAGTACCCCGCCGTACCGGCGAACCGGGAACTTACCGGCAGGCAATTGTTCTGCCGCGTGAGGCAGGCGAGGGGCTGGTCTTTGAATTTAAAGACCCCGCCGGCGATACCTATATAGCCAGAATGAGCCCTGATCTCGAACTGCAATCAGGAAACCAGTACACATTTCTGATACGGTTATCAGAAAACCCGGTTACAGTAAGTGCAATAATCGAACCGTGGATAGTAAGAGATCCTATTACGTATGATACTGTCAATGTGGGTACTGCGGCAGGTGAGAGCGATGGGGTCTCTATTGGTGATGTAATGACTGTTTATCTGCAGAACGAAGCCGGTATGGATTTTGACCTATTACGTACATTTACCTACCAGTCAACCAATAACTGGGTTCCGGATGCTCCCGCATACTGGGAAGAAATACCTTCAGACCCGGCTGTATTCCGTGCTGCGATTCTGGCACAACAACCATTAAATACAAGCCAGTTAGGAGATATTCTCATTGCAGACGAAATTGCTGTAGCGCGTAATATGGGAATCAATTTTGAATTACATCATGCGGCATCCAAAGTAATTATCGGATTAACATCCGATACCTTTACAGATCAGGACCTGGCTGGTGCAACAATAACACTTCCTGATTACCTGACCGGAGGCTATGAAGAAAAAGCCGTATTTATACCCGGTACACAGCGATTGGACATTGTAGTAGACAGAACCGACCCGAATGCCGGGATCGCTTTATTCCAGCCTCAGACGATAGCAGCAAACAATACGCTGCTAACAGTTACTATTGCCGGACGTAATTACGATGTAAAACAACCGGAAGACTTTACTTTCGTAGCAGGGGTAGCTTACCAGATAATCGTTACCGTACACAAAGAAGAAGTAACGGTAAGTGTAAGGGTAGTAGACTGGACAAACCAATCACTTGATCTGGATGCGATAACCATCGGATCCACGGTAAGGGGTGCGGAAGGCGTACTGAATGGAGAAGTACTACAACTATATGCCGGTGATGAAACCGCACGTACATTGCTCAATTCATATACCTATTACGCTTCGCTGGATTCATTTACCTCACCTTTCCCCACCTATTGGGAAAGTCTGGACGATCCGACTACATTCTATGGGACTATCCGGTGGGTAGAAGCGTATAACAATACCCAACTGGACGACTACCTCCTGTCCGGACCTACCACTGTACCGGCCAGTTATGGGGTAGAGCTTGAATTATCCCATGCAACGGCCCGTGTAGTGGTAGAATTAAGATCGTCAGACCTGACATTCAGTGACGACGAGTTGGCAGCCATGACACTTACATTGCCCGGCTATATAACCGGAGGCTCTTTCAATAATGGTGTATTTATTCCCGGCTCAACACCCGGCAACATTACAGTAGCTAAAAATGTAGGAGAAGACGGTACCAGTGCAATCGCACATATACAGCCGCAAACAGTAGATGCGGGTACAACGGTTATAACCATACAGAGTCCGAATGGCCGTATTTATACAGCCACTTACTCTGATCCTGTTATATATGAAGCCGGTCAGTCTACGACTTTACGGGTTGATTTAATGAAAACGGATGTAACTCTCAGTGTAACTGTTATTGACTGGACAGAAAAGACTGTCAGCATGATAGCAACGAGCATTACGCTTAACAGTGATCTGGAAAGTACGGACAGTGATTTTCTGGATAAATCAATTTATGTTTTCGGGCTGGATCAGCAATCTGATTATGCCATTTTTACATACAAAGACTCGGATACCGGTTATCAATGGTCCGGAGAACAAAATTATTACTGGGACGACATACCAACCTCTGCATATCCATTGCAATTACCGGCGGTATATTATCCGAACAATCCTGTTCTTCCGGTCTCCGGACAATCAACATTCCTGTGGTCTATTGCAGCAGATCAGACAGATCCGGCCAATAATTATTATGATAATTATAATTTGTTGATGAGCAATAACATCAACCTGTCCGGACCGGATAATCTTAATTTCCAGTTTAAACATGTATTGAGTCAGGCTGAAGTTAATTTAACAGCCGGAACCGGGTTTGTTGCAGCAGATCTGGTAGGGGCAACTGTTACATTACCGGGCTACCGTTTGGCAGGAACAGCTAATTTAACAACAGCATCGGTAACGATGGGAAATGGGGTTGCAACAGTCACTCCCCGTACCATTACGGATGGTGTACAATACATGGCTTTAGTAATGCCTCAGCCGAAAGCGGCCGGTACGGATATAGTTTCCATTACTCTGCCGCAGTATCCCAATACGCCTTTTATCGGAAGGCTAACAACTGTGTTAGACTTTGAACCCGGTAAACGCACCATTATTAATGTGACACTCGAAAAAACGGCTATCCGGTTATCGGCTACACTGGCTCCATGGGTAAACGGACAAACCGGAAATATAATCATTCAATAAATCCGCTTCGCGGGAAGTGAAAAAAGAAAAGTAAAATGAAACCAACTTATTTTTTACTAATAATCTGTTTGGCTTTTCTCTTTCAGGGATGCGGAAAAGATACTGAACCTCCCGGCAGTGAACCTGCCGGTGAGGTTCAGGAACTTATCCGGCTGTGTGGAAGTGGAGTAGAAACAGTGCTTGAAGCGGGAAACACCCGTGCCCCAGGCGATTTTCCCAATAGCCAACAGATCGGGGTTGTCGCGGCTCAATACAATGTGCCTGTAGATTGGACCAGTTATAATGATATTAATAATGCAACTGCCGTAACGAACCGCGAACAGGGAGGAACCTTCTATTTTGACTTCTCTCCGGTAAAATACTGGCCGTTCGACGGCAGTAACCTGGTGTTTTTGGCCTATAGTCCCCCAGCTACTGCTACAAACGGGCTTACGCTGGAGGCTTCACGTACCGTATTGGATATTCAATTAACTGCTGATACGCCGGATGTAATGTATGCATCTAATAATACAACCGCGGCCACTACACCTTATTCTAAGAATAATAATCCGACGGTTAATCTGGGAGAGTTCCGGCATGCGCTTAGCCGGTTAATAATTAATGTAATTGCGGATTCAACCATGAATCCGGCCGTACGGCTGGAAAGCCTGATTGTAGAAACAACTGTAACAGGTGCTTCATTAAACCTGTTACAGGGAGCAAACGGATTAACGGTAGATCCACCGGTAACAGCACCATTCCAGTATACGCTGACAAATTCATCCACGAATTTTAATAACGGCTATGCACGCAATGTGATAGTAATGCCCGGAAGTGAAGAAGAAACCGTATTAAAAGTTCGTTTCTCGGATGGGCCTTATTTTGATTATGAAGCTACCTATCCGGTAACTGCAATCCAAAATGCGAACAATTCCGGACCGAACCTTGTATTTACCCCGGGTGTAAATACCACGGTGAACCTTACAGTCAGAGGAACATTAGTCGATCATCCGGAGGATGCTATCTATCTGCAGGGAGAACTAACAGACTGGGACGAGCGTGACCCATTAGGTGTAACTATTAATTAAAGGAGGCTGATATGACAAGAAAATTATATATCCTTATGCTGCTGGCAGGTATATTACTGGGGCATGTAGCCTGTTCAGACAAACAGGAACCGTTACAACCGGATGAAGAAAACAGTATCAACCTGTATGGACTGGGTACACGTGCGGATGGTGATGTCTATACCAATCTGCATCTCAAAGCATTTGTAGAGGGAAACCTCACGGAACTTTATATTGCGGAAACTCCTATAGCTGTGGCTGCCGGTCTGTATGAAGCGACTCCCAATAATATAACATTTACATCCGGCAATCATTATTATCCGTTGGGTAATAACACAATTGCATTGTATGCCTATAGTGGTCAACTGACCAATACGACACAGATGCAGCTTACTTCGGGTAAAGCTCTGACAAATGATGCTTTATTAAGTAACTACGGAACCCGTAGCGATGGCACAACATCTAATGAAGGAGAGGGTACATTGGGAAGTTCACAAGAACCCGCAACCATTATGCAATTCCGTCATGTAATGACACAGATTAATGTGGAAATAGAAGTGGATCTAACAGAAACACCTGTAGTCGTAGATCCACCGCCAACCTCTATCCGGTTTCAGATGGGAACCAATATCCCGGCAACCGGTAGGTATGCTATTGATGCTGAAACAACAGATTTAGCAACAAATCTATCCGGTTCATACACATTAACAGAGGGAATTAATTATGTAGTTCCCAGCGGAGGCGACATTACCACATTTGCCTTTACGGAATTAATTATCGATGATTACCGGGCTACAGCTGATGACCTGGACGGATTACGGATTTCCAATCTCAATATTTCATCACCAGCTCCTTTATTAATGCCCGGTTATGCATATAACATCACGTTTCTGGTACAACGTTTACGGGTAGAAGCTATTACAATAGAATTAGTACCCTGGAATGCCCGGGAGGTAAACAATGAACCTATCACCTATGATCCTTATATTCTGGATCTGGATTTAGGAGATTATGTAAACAGCGGAGCAGATCAAATAGAAAAAGTAGTACTCTATACAACAGATAGTTTGGAATATGTAGGCGGATTAGACGACGATGGAATCAGTTTTGTAAACCTGCCGGCCACGGCAGAGGTAGATTCGGTAGATTTATATACATCACTGGGATTACTCATATCTTTACCCCTTCAAACCACAGATTATACGCTGGATAGCGGAACAAAAACCGGTACACTGACAGCCCTGTTATCCGAAGGAGGGATGCGGTTAGAGAATCCGGGCCAGCCACCGGCTCCCGGCAATCCTTACCTGATTTCAACACCGGTACAGGTATTCAACATTGCTAAAGATCTGACAGCCTCTTATAAACAGGTAAACGATCTGGATATAGACCGTTTAAACTACACAACTTCCAGTCCATTAGTACCTCTGGAAACATTCGAAGGTGTTTTTGACGGGAATGGATACCAGATACAAAACCTGGTAATGACAGGTCCGGCCCTCATTGAGCGCAACGAAGGAACCCTGAAAAACCTGCGCATAGCATCCGGACGTATTGATGCGACAGGCCAGTGTGTAGCCGGTTCATTCTGTGCGGTAAATGCGGGAACAATTGTAGCCTGTATCAATGAAGCACGTATTGTAAATGCAACCAACATCGTAGGTGGTATTTGTGGTACCAATGAAGATAATGCCAAAGTAATAGGTTGCATCAATACCGGAAATCTGGAGAATGGGGTCATCTTAGGGGGTATTTGCGGACAGAATAATGATGCCGATATATACACATTCGTATCCTGTATCAATATTGGTTTGCTTACCAAAAGTGGAACCACATTAGGAGGAATGATCGGAACAACAGTAGATTCACCCGACCCTGTAGTATCTACTTCTTTCTGGCTGGTGGGTACCGCGGCGAAAACCTTTGGGGGCCCCGAAACATCTGTAGGAAGCGGATTTATAGGCGATGACGACGTATCGGCTTTAAGTCCGGAAAAATTACGGAATGACCTCTCGGCACTGGAACGTGATACAGATGCGGAAACAACTGTTATTCTGTTAAATACGGCATTACAAAATTACACAACATGGGGAGACCAATATCACTATGTATTGGACCAGGAAGAAACCGGTAGTGTATGGCCTATACCACAGAAAATAACCCCCTAACCCCCTGAAGGGGGGATTTGTAACTTCATCTAAGAGATTAATATTTTATGGATATGAAAAAGAATTATACATATTTGCTTAGCTGCTTGCTGGTACTTTTGGCTACTTTATCATTTTCGTGTACGGATGATAAAGTAGCAGAACCGGACACATTTCCGGAAGAAGGTATCCCTTTGAATTTATATGTAGGCTTTGATACCGCCACCCGTGTTGCGGAACTACCCAACACGGATGCCATTAACGACGCGGGAACCAATGGCCTGAACCACATCGGTCTGTATGTATATTATACGGACGATTATAACGGTAATAACCTTTCCCGGCCTTATATCCGCAATCTGGAATGCCGGATTGAGAGTGGAAAACTGATTCCCGTACTGGCAGATGGAGAACCTGCATCCCGTGAGAATATTTATATCTATGATTATATGACACTGGTAGCTTTCTATCCATACAATGCGGCAATGAGCGAAGAGGATAATTGGTTTGAAGAAAAGGCAGACGAAGAAAATTACCCTATTACCCGGATAGATTATAGCGAACAGACCTATATCCCTTACCGGGGAGAAGTAAGTGTCAATCCCACCACTGCCTTTTATATTGAGCTAACATTATATCCGAAGCATACCTTCTGTCTGGAAATTATTCTGGTAAGTGAAAATACGGCTGATTTCAACGACGGAAGTCCGGATATAAAACTATTGCCGGCTATGGATCCCGTAGATAATGACCTGGAAACATCCACATGGGGAAAACGCGAAGCGTGGTACGACCAGTTTTATCAAAAAGCCAATGAAGGAGGCGGAATGCATGTACGCCGTTATAAAGCATACATCTGGCAACATGAAGGCCTGGAACATATTATCAACCAGAATGAAGTATTATATGAAGACGGCAATTTCAACCTGCTGGCAACAGAAGTAATCCGCCCGTTAGAACAGCGTATATACCGGTATGGGTATAACTTTACCACAGGCGAATCTTTTATTCCCACTTCAGAGAACCTGATAAACGATGCGCCATCCTTACAGGCGTTCGGCGGCACCTATACAGATGCTTACCAGGTATGTGATATTGATCTGGATGGAGTAGCCTTCACTCCGCTTTCTATGATCAGTTCCGTCTATGATGGAGGTGGGCATAAAATATCAAACCTCACCGTTAATTCAACCTCCGGTCAGGCCGGATTATTTTCCCGGATACAAGGTAGTTCCTATCTGAAAAATATCAATTTAATAGATCCGGTTATCACAGTCAACTCCTCTGTCGATACCTGTTATGTAGGTGCACTCTGCGGACGTGTAAATAATGCTCTGAGCGAACAGGATATGGAAGATTTATACGCCTCCATCCTGCTGCCCGACAACTTATCCGAAGTAGTAAAAGAAGCACTGATCGCGGAAATTCTGGCAGGAATTAATAACAGCCAGTCGCAAATCATATCCTGCCGGGTAGAAAACCCTGTCATAACAGTAACCGGTACCTATCCCCGTGTCGGAACCGTATGTGGTTCAAATGGCGACAGGCAGGGAGGCGATAGTTTCCGGGGTTCTGTATGGGACACCTATTCCCTGGGCGGAACACTATCTGTAAATGTTGGAACACCTGGTAACAATGCCGGTGCCGAAGTGGGTGGATTCTGTGGTCTGAATGAATTCTTTATAGGGAGAGCCTATACAACTATTCAGGAAGAAAACATCAGTGCTATTCAGAATATACAAACAGGAACAGATCAAAATAACCAGCCCATCATTGAGCAACAAAATATTTATCAGGGTTTTACCAATCAGGGTACGCTCTATACAACAAGCGATGGAGCGGGCATTAACGACTGCTATGCGGTAGCTCCGGATGCCAATGCAGGCGTATCACAAATGCCGGGAGCATGGCCTCCGGGAAGCTGGGTGGCTTATACCGGTATTTGGCCCATTAATACCAGTTCGTGGACCAATTTTAATAATAATAAATTCTGGTATCAGGTAGGAACTCCGGGAGTTTCTTATCCGGTTCTGCAATGGGAAAGAAGATAATGGAAATGAAAAATGGAAAATGGAAAATGAAAAATAGAAGATATATCAATATCACTATGGGTTTTGTTGCTATTTGTATTTTATTTCTTTCCTGTTCGGAAAGAGAGGAAGGAATCGCACAAACGGAAGAGGCTGCACTTAGAATATCACCGGCTGTCGGAGATTTGATAGATATAAACACCAGGGCGGCAAATGATTTTTTTGAAGTAGGCGACGAGATCAGGGTAACGGTCACCAATAGTAGCGGCGAAGTAGAAGAATTAACCTATATATACGATGCAGATGGCATATTCAATGGAAATCCGGGATATAATTTTCCTCTGGACGATTCCTACATTAAGAATTTAGTAGCCGAATGGCCTGCGGATGCTCCGGAGGGCGGAGCTTTCGAAGCCGACCAGCGGGAATACGAAAACTATCGCCGGGCCGACTGGCTGGTAGCTTCTGCCTCAGCTTCCGGAATCATGGCCACAAACACACCGGTACCCCTGTTTTTCGAACATAATAACTGTCTGCTCGAATTCGAACTGGTAGGCCAGAATACCAATGGCCTGCGTATTAAAGAATTACTAATACAACTGGAAGTAGATGGTGTGCCGACTGCCTGTTGGGCATATTGCGGAAACCAGAACGGACGTGCCTCTTTCCTATTGAAAAACGGAACCATACTCTCGTCGCAGGAAGGATTACTGATCGGTACTATTCCGGGCGAATCAGACGACCGGTATACAATCATATTACCGGATATCAATCTGGTACTCGAATCCGGAATGCGGTATCTGGTAACATTAACTCCCCGGGGATACGATATGGACATCTTTACATTCATAGGAACTTTTTCGGCTCCATCAGATGAACGCGGTACCGGTATCGGAGTACCCTTTCAGTTACCGGAAGATGGCCAGGAAGGCGATTATATTATTCATACCGGGATCGAACTCGTTACAGTATCTTACGTAGTAAGGCATTATACAGACGGCAGTACACCCAATTATCCTTCCTCTACCTACGTATTGGCAGACGATTTTGTACTGACCGGTGAAGCGGCGGCTTTATACATCCCGATGCCCCGTTCACTATTCACCGGACAAATCATCTATCAGGGAGTACCAGTGGATAGTCTGCCGTATGGCAATGGAGAAGTATTACAATTGTTTACCAACAATTAAAAAGAGAAACGTATGAAAAGATATATTCATTGGATAACCGTTTGCTGTCTGTTAATTTTTAGTTCAGCATGTACAGACGGGGAAAAATCTCCGGAGGAGGAAGAAGAGATAATAATAGAACGTTTCAGTCTCTTTTTAAATGAACTGGAAGGCAATCTGCCTACCAGAGCGGTAACGGATTATGCGGTTAATACCACAGACGACCCAACCGCGCAATTGGCAGAGCGTGAAGCATGGACATTACATGTTGAAATATACAAAGGAGATAATGTTTACAATCCCTATGGAATAGCTGATTTTACAGCAGGAACAACTGTTACGGAATGGCTACCAACAGGTACTATTCATTTCCCCAACTATTCAACCCAAAAAGCAACTTTACGATTATATCCGGTAATGGCAAACGCAGAGGTTGATCCTCTTCAGGACACAGCCGCCGCTTTACTCAAACAGGATATACTGGAACAAAACGGATCGCCTACCATTAATCTGGTTCCGGCCCATATTCCGCATGCACAATTAAGGCATGCACACAGCATGCTGGATTTCCGTTTACGAAACGTAAACGATCAGGATATCTCGGATGTAAAAGTCGACATTGGTGGGATAGAATATACCCCCTATCAGGTTGCAACAGGCAATTATCCGGAATACATGTTAATTGTTCCTGTAGGAACAGTGAGTCCGATAATACGTGTCTACACAGCAGGAGGAGCCCGTTATCAGCAAACGACTGTAAACCAGATAACAAATACAGTGGCCAATACCTGTTATTGTTTCACCCTTTCCGGTTTGGAACTTCGTCTGGCAGAAATTACCATTGCCGAGTGGAACACAGGCCCCGGAATCATGGGAGAATACACCACCGAACAATCCTATCCGACCTTCCGTGGCCCTGCCAACGCAATTGCCACCCTGTACTACGATAACGGCCTGTCGCAGGATGTTATTTTCAACGACCAGGGTGAAGTCACCGACCGCCCGGTAGGCCGCCACCTGATCCGTATTCAGCCAGATCAGGGCATACCAGTCGACGTAGACATCATACTCACCAGTATGGTAATAGATTTAAGCATGTACTTTTAATACAGCCTAAACGCTGGCGCAGATATTACCGCTGGCGCAGATATTTATCTGTGCCCTATCAAATCAATTTATAGGCACAGATAAATATCTGCGCCAGCGGTGGCCAGCGATAAGCCGGTATTTAATTAACCAATAATAAAAATATCCAGTAACCCTATACCACCTGCATAATCAATAGCGCTACTATAAACATAATCTTCCGCATTAAACACAATCCCTTCTTCAACCGGATTTTGATGAAGATAATTCAGCTTTTGTTCAATCACCTTATTACTCCATAATTCAACCGGGTGATTTTCCGGTTGCCAGAAATGAATCCCTTTTGCTGTTTTGAATTGTGCTAATAACCATGCCTTACGGCTTTCCTGTATATTTTCCTCTATAGCTTTGAGAAGAGTTGTACTTGTAAATCGTTTCAAATCCCGCAGGATATTAGATAATAAATAATTTTCCTCTGCCCGGACAATCAAATGAACATGATTTGTCATAATACACCAGGCAAAAATTTCGAGACCTTTATTTTCCTGACAAAACTTTAAACTATCAACAACTATATCTTTATATTCTTTTCTGGTAAAAACATCTACCCACCCTTTCACAGCAAAACTTATAAAATAAAGCCCCTCCGGATTATGAAATTTATATTTCCTAGTCATGTTCCTGTTTATTTTAGATTTGACGCGCTGGCGCAGATATTTATCTGTGCCAATACAAATTTAGGCATATCCTATAATTAAAATAAATATTCAAACCATGTTTTAAGGCATAAGATTTTACTAAATGGAACAGGCACAGATAAATATCTGCGCCAGCAATATGGAATAGGCACAGACTTAAGTCTGCGCCAGCATAGTACCAGCATAGTAGTAAAATACATTCTTCTATCTTTTACCTTTAATTGGTATATAATATCCAGGAATTGGTATCTTTTTTTCCAAATAACGATTCCCTTTTCATAGTTTTGCCCTTACTAAAAAAATATACCGATGAAATATATTTTATTCTCTGTACTTTTCTTTTCCTTGTATTCTCAGCCATTAGCTGCGCAGGCCTATATTAAGATGGAATATTTCGGGAATTCCTCCTTCCGGGATGGTAACAATCAAAAAATACCCGGAGCCGAAGGCTCGGCTATGGTGTGGCAGGGTGCCGTATCAGTACCGGTATCTGTCCGGATAAACGAATATAACCGTCCGGATGCATGGGCCATTGCGTTGGCCGGTTCGTATACGGACTTAAAAAATCAGGGGATAGATCGTACACTTTGTCCCAACGAAATAATGAATCTAAACTTATCCCTGATGCACATGCGGGCGGTCAACGAAAAGTGGTCGCTTCTATTCATGCTAGGAGCGGGAATCTACACCCCTCATACTGATTTCTCACAAATACAAATACGGAATGTCCTGGGCAATGGGGGAGGACTCGCTATCTGGCATTTACGAAACAATCTGAATCTGGGATTCGGATTAGTAATCAATAACTCATTCGGTTATCCGATGGTATTCCCTGGAGCCATAGTAGAATGGAACATAGAGGGTAAATATGAAGTACATATACAGATGCTTTCCGGGATAGAACTATTAGCCGGAATGGAGGTAAACAAATACCTCAAAGTTTATTTACAGGCAGAAATGAATGGTGCCATGACCTTGGAAAAGATACAAAACAAAAACAGAATGTTTACCCACCAGTATGTAAATACCGGAATCCAGTCTGTTTTACAAATAGGAAAAGGCTTTACCCTCCCGGTCACAATCGGTGTCACTCCCTACCGGGCCGCTTATTACATGGATAGAAGTTTCAAAGCCTTTTTCAGTAGTGACAGCGAATACGATCCTCATTTTTCTCCCTCATTTTATGTTTCTGCCGCCATACGGTATGGTTTTTAATTAATAAGTTTGCACCATGACAGAGATAGAAAACGAATCGACCCTGCTCTACCGCTTATTAGTAGATCAGTCGTACCGGTGGCTCAGGCATATAATTTTAATTGTTGCCATCATATTAATAACCGTTAATCAATTAATATATCACATATTTCATGTCACTACAGAAGAAAGCTATATATATGTATACATACCGGTATTCTCAACCTTCATCTTTTATTTAGCAACCGTCTATCTGAATATTTACTGGCTTATTCCCCGGTATTTCCTGACACGCCGTTTTGGGTGGTACATTGTATGGTTTACTCTGCTGGTGGTAACAGCCAGCCAGTTATTAATTTTAGAAGAATACCTGGTCCTTAAAGTACCGGGTATAGAGGCCCTGCCAAACTCCTATTTTTATGAAGATAAATTTCTTATCTTATCTTGCTTAAGCGATACATTTGTCCTGGCTATCTCCCTGTTTGGAGCCTCTATGACCGTAATACTGAAATCATGGCTCCTTGAAAACAAAAAATTAAACAAATTAAAAAACAGGAAAGTACAAATCGAAGTAGAACAGGTAAAAGAAAAAGTAAGTCCGGTCTTCCTCTTCTCTGTTTTGCACAGGATGGGCCATCTGGCACCCACAGAACCCCAGCAGGCATCCGCCATGTTAGTACACCTTAGCCGTTTACTTCGTTATCAGCTATATGAAGGGACACAGGAAAAAGTATTACTAACAGCCGAAATACAATTTTTATCGAATTATCTGCTTTTAGAGCAGTATCATACACCGGGATTCGAATTCAGAATACATACGGCAGGAAAAGTTGCTTTTCTGTTTATCTCTCCTTTATTGTTCCTGCCTTTTATCCAACAGGGAATAACAGACTGGAAAGAAAGCGATACTATATCACCTTTGGAATTCTTTTTTACAGAAGAAAACGATCAACTACTATTCAGATACCTCTATCCGGAAGGCCGGAAAGCAGATAAGAATCTGCCCGTATCACTTTTCAGGCGTTTACAAATACTATATCCTGAAAACTTCAGTATAAAGGAAAATGCAGCATCCATAAATAACAGTTTTAATTTAATACTACAGGTATGATAACAATCCCTCCTGCTCATACACTAATCACCCGTTTCCTGGTAGCTCCGGAAATGCGTATATGCCGGCATCTGTTTTTATTGGTATTTATTTTAATTCTCATATGGCAGATAGGCTACCCCTATCCTGAAAGTAACCGGTGGACTATAGAAAAAGGCTGCATAATGCTTATATATACCGCTCTTTTTTTAGTCATGTTTTATAGTAATATCTTTTGGGCTGTACCCCGGTACTTATTAAAAAACAAAATAGGACATTATCTGTTATATATCTTTTTTTATCTGTAATCTGTATTATATATGCTATTAATGCACAAATGTATATAATACCGGATATAAAAGACCAAATAACCGGAATGTCGCTCTTACAGGTCACTACAACTGTTATGGCGTCCATGGTAAATATAGGATTAATGACTGCCGGAGTAACAGCCGTTTTACTTTTCCGGAACTGGATCCGGTCAGACCAGGCCATCAGCGAATTACAATCCGCCACATTACAGACAGAACTCGACCTGTTAAAGAACCAGATAAACCCCCATTTCCTGTTTAATATGCTCAACAATGCCAACGTATTATTAAAACGGGAACCCAAAGAAGCATCAATGGTTCTGTTTAAACTCGAAGACCTGTTGCGTTACCAGATGGAAGAGAGTGAAAAAGAAAAAATAAAACTATCCTCGGATATACATTTCCTGAAAGATTACCTGCAATTGGAAAAGATCAGAAGGGATGATTTCGAATTCTGTATATTTGAAAACGGAAACCTGGAGAAAACCCTTATACCCCCTCTGTTATTTATCCCGTTTGTTGAAAATGCAGTTAAATACAGCCCGGATAGTTATCACCGCTCCTATGTATATCTCTCTTTTTTTGCAGAGGAACATAAACTATCTTTCATCTGCATAAACAGTAAACCACATAAAGAGATACGGAAAGGAAAAACCGGAGGATTGGGGCTAAAAAATATACAACGCAGGCTGGAACTGTTGTTTCCCGGCCGGTATCGTTTGGAAATAACAGATGAGAAAAAATATATACGGTAAATTTACAAATAGAATTATGAATTGTATCATTGTAGACGACGAACCTCTGGCACGCGAGGCCATAGAGTTATTAATAAAAGAAACCACACAGCTGAATCTGGTTGCCACGTTTAATAATGCCGTTTCGGCAGCGGAATATATAAAAACAAATCCGGTAGAATTAATTTTCCTGGATATACAGATGCCGGAAGTAACCGGGTTAGAATTTGCCCGTGAAGTGCCTAAAGAAACACTGATCATTTTTACTACAGCCTACACAGAATATGCGATAGATAGTTATGAAATAGACGCGGTAGATTACCTGGTAAAACCGGTAGAATTACCCCGCTTCAGAAAAGCAGTAGAAAAAGCCATCGCTTACTATACATTATTAATAGGAGAGAAAAAAGAAAACATAGAGGTAATGCAGGATGACTTTATGTTCATTAAATCCGAACGGCGTTACTTCAAAGTAGAATACAAAGACATTCTGTTTGTAGAAGGCCTGAAAGACTACTCGATCATACAAACCAAAACAAACCGGATCATCACCCGTGTAAACCTGAAAAACCTATTGGAACACCTACCCCGGGAACTATTTCTCCGTACAGCCAAATCCTACATCGTAAATGTAAACCATATAGAATCGTTCGATAACAACGACATCTACATCGGCCCCTACGAACTGGCCATAGGCAGCAGCTACAAAGAATCCTTTTTCGAAAAATACGTAATGAAAGGAAAAAAGATCAGGTAATATAAAATAATCCATCAGATGCAACCCTGATGGCTACGCCTGAAGGGGTTGAGCCCTTGCATGGTTATGCTTTACAGGGTTCATCAAAGAGCCTTTCTTGTAGCCACAGGTTTCATTTGCGGTTATTGGCTAAGGCCAATCTACGATTCAAATTCAAGTCCTGAGGACTTACCAGATTACAAATTTTCATTACTTGCCAACACTTTTTTAGTAGGTTATAGCTGTTTCCGGTTACCTGAGTATTATAGTTCAGTAGCTTTGGCCTATGCGGAGTTACCTGTATATTGTCGTTTAGTAACTTTAGGCTGCCGGGAGTTACCTGCGTACTATTGTTTAGTAATTTTAGGCTGCTCAAAGTTACTTGCGTACTATTGTTCAATTAATTTATACTCGAAAAAAGTGTTTTTGTAGAGTTTTTTTTCTTGTATTCGAAACTAAAAAAGCAAAAAAACAGTCTTTTAATATATTCCTTTTTAGTATTACGGGTAGATGACCGTGAATAAGGCGGATTTCATAATAAAAAGTACTTGCGTATAGTAGTTTTTCATTAATCAAAAAACAAGCTTTTAATAGTGTTTGTTTGTTGCGATTTTTGAAACTAATCGACTGATTAATAGGTTGTTTATATGTTGTATAATATATTCCGGATTGTTTTATATCAGACAGAAAAATTATATTT
>JAJQAZ010000088.1 GCA_021203545.1 Tannerellaceae bacterium
AATAAATATTATCTATCAGGTCAGGTTAGCACATAAGAATTCTTTATATTTGATCAGAAATATAAAAAAACAAAAAGATGTATATAGAGTTGCCCGAGATAAGGATTCGAAAGGTACTACCGGACGATTTGGATGCAATGCATGTCATTTATACGCAGCCGGATAATATGAAGTTTATCTCCTCCGGACGGTCTGATTGGACCCGGGAAGAGATCCTGAAGAAGTATGAAGAAAGTAACCGGAATTATGACCGTGGGTTTGGTTTATATGTGGTAGAACACCTGTTAAGCGGACAGGTAATAGGCGAAGCCGGAATCTTTAATTCTTTCCGGGATCTCAAAATTTTGGAACTGGGATATATCATAGACAGGCAATGGTGGGGTAGAGGGTACGGAACCCAAATTTGCCAGGCATTGATAGACTATTGTTTCAATACACTGGGTGCTAATAAAGTAGTAGCCCGGATGTATGCCGGTAATACCGGATCGGTAAAAGTAAGTGAGAAAACCGGAATGAAAAGGGTAGAGGAAGGAACTACTCCTGACGGCCGGAGTTTTTACCGGTATGAGATAGAGAAGCAGGAAGAATAATTTCCGGAGGTGTTCTGTTCTATGGTTTTATGTATAAGGAACGCAGATTACGCAGAAAGCGCAGATGAACGCAGAATATTTTTTATATTTTATCTGCGTAATTCTGTGCCCTCTGCGTAATCTGCGTTCCTTTAGTTCGGCGTAGCGTCTTCGCTACGTCGCTTCAAAATAAATAGTTAGTTGTTGTAGGGTGGACTTTGTCCACATAAGGCTGGAGCCTCATTTTTTGGTAAGGACGTAGCGAGGGCACTACGCCCAACATAGGTTACGGCCGGATAAACCGGGAGGTTGTTTTTTCGCCGAATAATAGGGCGGTGTTGATAAGAGCCAGATGGGAATAAGCCTGTGGGAAATTACCCAACTGGCGTTTGGTTTTAAAATCCAGGTCTTCACTATAGATACCCAGATGGTTGGAATAGGTAAGTACTTCATGGAACATTTTTAGCGCATCACTTTCTTCTCCTATGGCAAACAGCGCCTGAATCATCCAGAAATTACATATTGTAAAAGAAGAGGAGGGCTGGCCGAAGTTGTCTTCATTTTTGTAGCGGTACATCAGTCCGTTGTGATACAATTCTTCTTTGATCTTTTTTATAGTGGCTACATAACGGGGATCGTGCGCTTCAATGAATTCATAATATTCCATTAACAGTAACGAGGAATCTACGTACTCGCTGCCATAAGCCTGGGAGAAACTCTGTATCTGTTCGTTCCAGCCATGGGTGAAAATATCTTCCCGGATCAGGTTCGCTTCCTTTTCCCACTTCTCTTTATGGTATTTCCGCCCTACCATTTCTGCAATGCGGACTGCCCGGTCTATAGCTACCCACGACATTACTTTGGAAAAAACAAAATGTTCTTCTTTGTTGCGGAACTCCCAGATACTATGGTCCATTTGACGCCAATCCTTTTGTACTGCGTTTACAATCCCTTTTACAATTTCCCATATTTCCTCTATTTCGTCGAGCGTACCGGGAAAATGTTGATAGTAATGGTAAATAACATCCATAAGATAACCCAACGAATCGTTTTGTGTTTGTGTATAGGCCGCGTTACCAATCCGGACCGGTGTGGAATGGTTAAATCCTGCCAGATGAGGCAGGGTTTCTTCTTTCAACTCACGCTCGCCATTGATTCCATACATGATCTGAAAACTATCTAATTTGCTGTGCAGGATACTTTTGATAAATTTCATAAAACGTTTGGCAGCGGATTGATGTCCCATTTTAATTAATGTCTCAATAGACATCGATGCATCCCGTATCCAGCAAAAACGGTAATCCCAGTTACGGGTTTCGCCGATTGTTTCGGGTATACTGGTAGTAATAGCAGCCAATACTGCTCCGGTGTGCTGGTACGACATTAGTTTCAATATCAGGAGGCTTCGCGAAATGGTATCGTTGTATTGTATGAATTTGCGTGAGCGGTTGCTCCAGTTCAGCCAATATACTTTTGTCCGTTCGTATTCCAGGTTTACCCGTTCAATATCGACTGTAATTAGTTTTTGATTATAGGAAAGCATCATATATTCGTCCTTTTCCAATACTATTTCCCGGCTTGCCAGAATTGTTTCAAAATCGAAACTTGAATAGAGATAGAAATTATCGCTTTCGTTTACGGACGATTGTGTTTTTATAAAGTCAGCGTGTGGATGATGTACAGCTTTTTCTCTGGCATAATTCAGAACCGGATTATACCGGATTCTGAAACGGGGCCGGCCGGATATGTAACGGATATAACGGTAAATCTCCGAAGGTGTAAAATAATTGTCGTCGCCCCCGATGCGGTAACGCGGCATAAAGTCGATTACTTCAAAACTACCTTCGGGCGAAATAAATTGTATGGAAAGTATGTTTGTATAAGGAATATATTGTTGTACAACTTCATACTGTTTATTTAACTGAAAGGAGAAGCTGCCGCCTTTCTTCTCGTCAAGAATTTTAGAAAATACCGACGGTGAATCGAAATCCGGCAGACAAAGCCAGTCTATACTTCCACGTTTTGAAACCAGGGCTGCGGTTTTGCAATTCCCGATTACTCCATAACTTAAATCCTGCATATCTGTTTTTTTGAACTAAAAGGAATTGTTTACTGTTTTAATTCACACATATTTACCTCCTGTAAACAAAACGTATTTTGTATGAAATTGATTATCATATCTAACAGACTGCCTCTGAAAATTGTTGAGGAAAACAATCAGTATAAAGTAGTAGCAAGCGATGGTGGATTGGCTACGGGGCTGAATTCGTTGCAAACTATGCATGAACGCCATTGGGTAGGTTGGCCGGGAATGTACCTGGAGGATGGTCCGGAGAAAGAGCAGATAGATAAAGAAATGCTGAAACAGAATTTCCATCCCGTTTATCTTACTCCCGAACAGATAGAGAATTATTACGAGGGATATAGTAATAGTGTGTTGTGGCCTATGTGCCATTATTTTTCAACTTATATGCGGTATGAACCTGCTTACTGGAAGGCTTACCAGCAGGTGAACCAACTCTTTTGTGATGAAGCCTGCCGTATTATTGAACCAGGCGATATAGTGTGGGTGCAGGACTATCAATTGATGCTTCTCCCGGCTTTGATCCGTAACTGTGTGGATGATATTAGTATCGGCTATTTCCTGCATATCCCATTTCCTTCTTATGAATTGTTCCGGGCATTGCCTGAACGAGCCGATTTGTTGAATGGTTTGTTGGGTGCCGATCTGGTTGGATTTCATACGCACGAATATATGCGCCATTTTATCAGTGCCGTTTACAGGGTATTGAAGTATGACTTTACGCTGGACGAAATCCAGTTGGATAGCCGGGTGGTAGATGTGGATGCTTTTCCTATGGGAATCAATTACCAGTTGTATTATGACGCAAGTCTGAAGCCTGCTATCCGTAAACAGGCTAAAGAGCTGAAAGCCAATTTTGGAGATGTAAAGATTATTGTTTCGGTAGACCGCCTGGATTATAGTAAAGGTATATTGCTCCGGCTGGAAAGTTTCAAACAGTTTTTGGAAGATCACCCCGAATGGCATGCAAAGGTGTCGTTAGTAATGATTGTTTCGCCTTCGCGTGATACGGTGGATACGTATGCGGAGCTAAAAGACCAGATCGACCAGATGGTGGGAGCTATTAACGGGAAGTACTCTACCAGCCAGTGGACTCCTATCCATTATTTTTACCGGGGTTTTGATTTCGAAGAGGTAACCGCTTTATATCATATCGCGGATGTGGCACTGGTTACGCCCATGCGCGACGGTATGAATCTGGTAGCTAAAGAGTATCTGGCTGCCAAACGCACTAAACCAGGTGTGCTTATTCTTAGTGAGATGGCAGGAGCTGCCAATGAGTTATACGATGCTATTATTGTTAATCCGACAGATATAAATCAGATAGAGAATGCAATCCTGACAGCCCTGGAAATGCCTGTAAGCGAGCAAAAGGAAAGCCTGAAAGCGATGCAGGATATTATTTCGGTACAGACTGTTCAGCAATGGGCGGCTGATTTTATAGAAGAACTGGGTGATGTGCGGAAGAAAAATCAGA
Source organism: Tannerellaceae bacterium (assembly GCA_021203545.1). Classification (GTDB taxonomy): domain Bacteria; phylum Bacteroidota; class Bacteroidia; order Bacteroidales; family Tannerellaceae; genus UBA4116. Next base: position 4,130 of record JAJQAZ010000088.1, read on the forward strand.
AGTTAAAAGAGAAGATAGTAGGGAAGGAGCATCTGCAAGAGATACGGGAGCAATATAATAAAGCGCAGCACCGGCTTATCCTGCTCGATTACGACGGAACATTAGTTGCTTTCTACCGTAATCCGATGCAGGCCAAACCAACCAAAGCATTGAAGGAACTACTTGCAGCCTATGCCGCCGATCCGAAAAATTATCTGGTGATAACCAGTGGCCGCGACCGTAATGTGCTGGAAAAATGGTTCGGCGACCTTCCGGCCGGGTTGGCTGCCGAACACGGAGCGTTTTATAAAGAGAACGGAGAATGGCATGAGAAGGTGAAAGATGTGGAGTGGGATCAGGATATTGTAAATATTATTAAACATACGGTCAAAAAGACACCGAAGTCGCGCCTGGAGGTAAAAAAGACAGCTCTTGTCTGGCATTACCGGGATGTGGATCCCTGGTTGGCCGACCTGCGGGTAAATCAACTGGTGAATGCGCTGATTACGCCTTGTGCACTGGCTAATCTTCAGATTATGAAGGGTAATAAAATTGTAGAGGTAAAGCAAAGTAACTTTAGTAAAGGTGCCGAGGCGATCCGGATTATAGAGAAGGGGAACTATGATTTTATTATGGCGGTTGGCGATGATACAACAGATGAAGAGATGTTCATGGCTCTACCCCAGGATGCAATTACTATTAAAGTGGGAAAAAGTTCGGCTTCTGCCCGGTATAATATCCCTACTCAACAGGAAACAATTGAGTTTCTGAAAGATTTGTTGAAAAAACATTGACCGGCGGCTGATGAAGGAATGGTTGGAACATACAATGAAAAACGAGAATTATCGTTTGTTGATAGGATTGGTTCTGTTTTTACTGTCTGTACTTGTACTGACTCTTGTTCATCGTTTTATTACACATCACCTGAAAGCAAGGGCATTAAAGACAGCTACAAAAGTGGATGATGTGATTATTGATCTGCTTAAAGTACCTATTCTGTGGATTGGTGTTGGTATATTGGTAAATTTGTTTAACGAAACGATACTTAAGGAGAGTAAATACGCTAATTTTATTTCTGATATCAACACTATTTTTCTGATCATAACAGTAGGGTGGTTATTGATTAAAGGAGTCAGGCTTATCTTTTATATTTTGCGGCAGCGATTGGATATCCAGTCGGAAAATAACCTGGTAGCCCGGCAGAATCTGACCCGTATGAAAATATTCGAAGGGATTATTGTGGGTCTCATTACCTTTCTGATTGTGGCTATTTGCCTGATGACATTTGAAAAGGTGCGGGCGCTGGGCGTTAGTTTGCTAACCTCCGCGGGGATTGCCGGTATTATTGTGGGGCTTGCCGCCCAGAAAAGTATCGGAGCTGTACTGGCGGGAATACAAATTGCCATTACACAACCTATCCGTATTGATGATGTTGTAGTGGTAGAAGGGGAGTGGGGCAGGATAGAAGAAATTACCCTTACGTATGTTGTTGTAAAAATATGGGATGAAAGGCGGTTGGTGCTCCCGGTTACCTATTTTATGGAAAAGCCTTTCCAGAACTGGACACGCTCAACCTCCACTATCCTGGGAACCGTATTTTTATATGTGGATTATAGTCTCCCGGTAGAAGCATTACGTAATAAACTCACCGAACTGTTGCAGACACACCCCAAATGGGATAGAAGAGTAGCCAACATACAGGTAACTGACACCAAACAAAATTACAAGGAACTGCGGGTATTATTAAGCGGCATGAACTCCTCTGTGAACTGGGATTTGCGTGTAGATATCCGCGAAAAATTAATTGACTATATAAACTCCGAATACCCCGGCAGCTTCGTCAGAACCCGTTTGGAGACGCTGGATAATAAATAAAAGTTGGATATCATACATACCTATACTGCTATCAACTATCAAAAATATATTTTTTACCGAAAGTGATGTTCACTGTTTCACAGGCCGTTTGGGTACTCTGTATCAGCGAGTTCCTGTGAATGAGGCTGGTTCACACATCCTTCACTCCTTCACATTGTCAAAATGGTCAAGATGTTGTTTCCCGATAAACCGGGATGTTCCGGATGCTATCTTCTATCATAACGCCACCCAAACAGAGGTTCAGAACAGGTTAAGCCGCAGTTGTTTTTTTACTTTCCATGAGTCTTACTCTCTTCTCCGGGGATTTAATCGCGCAAAGCTGCAGTCTTAATTGCTGTTCAACGGTAGTTGCGCACGTGTTCAACTCCGGTTAAGCAGGTGTCCAACGGAAGTTATACAGGTGTCTAACGGCCGTTGGACAGCAATTAAGACTGCAGCTTTTGAAGGTGAAGACATATACTCTTTGATTTTTCCTTATTGGCTAAGTAGGTTTTCGAGCAGTAAAATCATAATAAGATACCGACAAAACAGCTACTTTAATCAATAAAAAATGGTAATCTTTTCCAGTATGTTTTGATTTTAAATGCTGTAAAACAAAACATTATCACTTATTTTTTCCTTGAATGGATGTGAAACAGTGAAGGATGTGTGAATGAGCATCATTCACAGGAACTCACTGATACAGAGTATCCAAACCGGCTGTGAAGTAGTGAACACCGAAAACGGTAAAAAATATATTTTTAATAGTTGTTTTTTTTGGGTTCGAACCTGTTTAGGGTCTTATTTAACGTCTGTTAGTTTAGGCACAGATTTAAATCTGCGCCAGCAGAGCCAGCATCCTGCGACATTGACAAAGACGTTATGCATAACTAAAATATAATTATAATAACCGGATAATTTCTTCTGCTGAATTTACGATAAAGCCGGCACCGTTTTCTTCCAGTTCGGTGCGTGGACGGAAGCCCCAGGTTACGCCTGCGGAGGTGATCCCGGCATTTTGGGCGGTCTGCATATCTACACCGGAGTCGCCTACATATAAGGTTTCTTCTTTACTTACGCCGGCTTTTTTCAGAATATCGTATACTATGGAAGGATCGGGTTTAACCGGGATGCCTTCCCGCTGGCCTAAAATTCCTATAAAGGTAAAGTTACCGAAATAGTGCTTTACCAGCATTTCGGTTGCTGCCTGGTATTTATTGGATGCTACCGCCAGCCTGATGCCATTGTCCTGTAAAGTATGGAGTAACTCTACGATGCCCGGATAAGGCCCGCTGGCATCCATGTTGTGTTCGTTATAATAAGGTATGAAATAGCTCCGTATCTTTAATATATTTTCTTCTGTCCGCGCATCTTCCGGCAGTGCCCGTTCGAATAGTTTATTGATACCGTTTCCTACAAAAAACTTATATTCGCTTACCGGACGGGTGGGAAATCCGCATTTTTCCAACGCATAGTTCGTACTGTGTGCCAGATCGGCGACTGTGTCCAATAAAGTTCCATCCAGATCAAAAATTACTAACTTTTTCATTACTTCAAATTATTTTCCCAAAGGTACAGGTATTTTGGATAAAAGAAAAAGCTATCTTTGCTATAACCGGATTAATAAATAATAACAAACCGTTTAACGTAATGGAGCCGGTGGAGAAGATGTATGGAAATAGATAAAGTAGAGGTGTGTAAACCCATAGAAGCATTTGTCAACTATTTATTGGAGCATGGATTTGTAATTGTTCAGCAAAAACTTTCTGATTACCATTTCCATGAAGTTTCAATCCGGTTAGAAGGGCCTCCTATGGATATAGAAACGATACAGTTTGATAAAATAAAAAAGCTGGACAGCAAAAATGTGTTTTGCTGTGATTGCCATTGGTCGACGGTTTATATAGGGAGCGTGCAGAATGAATCGTCAGTATAAATTAACGTTCACTACATTGCCGGTTGCTTCTTTCAAATTATTGGGGTAGAAGTGACTTTGTTCGGCGTAGTGTCCTCACTACGTCGTTGGTAGTAGTGAGGCTCCTGCCTCACATGAAGCTGGAGCTTCATAAAATTTTATCGACGTAGCGAGGACGCCAATGCCATCAACTTAAGGATTTTTTCTTGTTGGTCGAAGGGGACCCCGATAAACCGGGATGTTCCATTTACAATCCCCGCCTGTGGGATATAAGGATTTGTAATCCGCTTACAGATTCCTAACTCTCTATTTAATGAGTATTCATTTGTTTGCCGGATCACAGATCCTAATACTCGTTAGTCGGGGATTACAAATCCCCTCCGACCAAAAAATCGTCAGTATAAATTAACGTTCACTACGCCGAACAAAGGTTTTTATATAGTCTTTTAAGAAAGTAAAGTTATTATTTCTGTTGGGGTGATGATCAGGTTTACCGGGATGTCGAAGGGTTCGGTTGGTATTATATCCATTAGCTGAAAGTCAAAGCATAGGCCTACTTTAGGTACTGTTGCGGTGGTGAGGAAGCGGTCATAATATCCTTTGCCCCTTCCCAGGCGGTTTCCCATTCTGTCGAAAGCTATTCCCGGGATAATGGCCAGATCAATAGCGGGAAGGTTCCCGCAACTTTCCCGGCAGGGTTCGCAGATACCATATGTGCCGGTTTGGGTACTTTCTTTTCCGGTATACGGGTAAAAGCAGATATCATTACCTTCAATGACCGGTAAAAGAATGGTTTTCTCCCGGTACCATTTTTCGATAAACTCTCCGGTTTGTATTTCGTCGGGAAGGGCATGGTAAAGGGCTATACATTTGGCCTGCCGGAACAATGGGGAGTTTTCCAGTTGTCCGAGGGCCTGCCGGGAGAGTGAAAAAAGAGACTCCGGAGAGAGCCTCTTTTTCTGTATCGAAATCTCTTTCCGGAGTTGTTTTTTAAAATCCTTTGTATCCATTTCTTAATTGCTGAGTACCGGATTTGATTTGCCTTCCTGTATTACTTCTACTGCTTTCAGCAATACCGGATCATCCTGTTGGAATACTTTGAAGAACGCATTCTCGTCGAATATGTTCCGGATGATGTAGGCGTGCAACTGCCGTTCTATTAGTTTACCGGATATCTCTATCAGTGACATCCGTTTTTTGATGCCTTTGGTAGCTGCATAGTTGGTGAAATCGTTCAGGATCGGTTGTTTTTCCAGATATTTCTGCAACTCTTCCGCATTTTCCATAGCAGCCAGTTTTTTGTAATTCTGGTCTGAATATTCCACTGAATACCGGTATAATACTCCGCTGTTTATCACACTTGCAAAATAAGAGGTATAGCCGGTTGTATCACGTGATATGAAAATATCCGGCATAATTCCTCCCCCACCGTATACAGTACGGCCGATAGAGGTTTCGTAAACAGGCAGGTCATCGAACCGGATACTATCCTCAGAGAAGAATTCACCATGCATATACCGGTTGTAAAGATCCATTTCATACTCTTCGTTTTTACCGAGTTCGTATTCTTTCTGGATAGAACGTCCGGAAGGAGTGTAGTAGCGTGCGATCGTAAGCCGTAATTGTGATTTGTCATTGAGTTCGATGGGTGTCTGAACCAACCCTTTTCCGAATGTACGGCGTCCGATGATCAGTCCCCAGTCGTTATCCTGGATAGCGCCGGCAAAGATTTCACTTGCGGAAGCCGAACTTTCATCTGTCAGAACAATTAACGGTACATCCTGGCACGTTCCGGTTCCGTTCGAATAGATATCTTCTCTTGGAAAGGCTTTTCCTTCGGTGTATACGATCAGTCTGTTTCCCGGCAGGAATTCGTTTACCATATTGATTGCCGCATCCATTAATCCGCCGGAGTTACCCCGCATATCAATGATGAATGCTTCGCATTGCTGATTTTTAAGGGTCGCGATCGCCATGAGGAATTCCCGGTAGGTGTTGCGGGCAAATTTACTGGTTTTGATATAACCGATACCCGGGCTTACTTCGTAATAGGCATCTATCGAATGAACCGGTACATCTCCACGGGTTACATCGAAATAAATAAGATCGGGATCGTTTCCTCTTTTTACTCCCAGTTTCACGGTACTGTTTTTGGCACCGCGTAACAGTTTCATAATTTCTGTATCTTTTACCTGCCTGCCGGCAAAAACGGAATCATTGATCGTGATAATCCGGTCAAAGGGTAATAAACCGGCTTTTTCGGATGGTCCTCCTTTTATAACACTGATCACCAGAATGGTGTCGGTCTGCATATTAAAGGTTACCCCGATGCCACTGAATGAACCTTCCAGTTCTTCGTTTACAGCGGCAGCATCTTCTGCGGATATATACAACGAGTGTGGATCCAGTTCGTTGAATATATGTGGTATGGTTGCTTCTACCAGCCGGTGCATGTCTACCGTATCTACATACTTTTTATCAATAATGTCGAGTACGGCATTAATTTTATTGTTTCCATATCCCGGTCGTTGAGAGCTTGCTCCTCCTAGCCCTTTGTAATAGTTTCCTACAAATATACCTACTGATATACTGCAGGCAATAATTACCGGTAGCCAGATACTTAATCTGCCCCTTTGGGGTTGTTGATTTAATTCTTCCATACAATCAATCTTCTGATAAATCATTTAATTCTATGTGGTCTACTGTGATGCCGGCCCGTAGCAATAGTTCGCATCCATCTTCCGTCCGGTATTTTTCGGAGTATACCACCCGTTTGATTCCGGACTGGATAATTAGTTTCGCACACTCAATACAGGGCGCGGATGTAACATAGATTGTGGCTCCTTTGCTACTGTTGGACGATGCCGCGACTTTGGTAATCGCATTGGCTTCGGCATGTAATACATAAGGCTTCGTGATGTTGTTTTCGTCTTCGCAAACATTTTCAAATCCGGAAGGAGTTCCATTAAAACCATCCGAAATGATCATCTTATCTTTTACGATCAAAGCTCCCACCCGGCGTCGTACACAGTATGAATTCTCTGCCCATACCATAGCCATACGAAGGTACCGTTTGTCCAGTTCAAAAAGTTTGTCTGCCATGAATAAATATTTATTTATTTCGCCTCCGGCGACTTGATTCCGGTACGGATCAGTAATGCGTCAATTGTTGGTTCCTGACCGCGGAAACGTTTGTATAAAACATCCGGGTCTTCGGTTCCTCCTTTTGAAAGAATATGTTCCCGGAATGAACGGGCCACTTCTTTGTTGAAGATACCTGCTTCCTGAAATGCAGCAAAAGCATCCGCATCCAGTACTTCGGCCCATTTGTATCCATAATATCCGGCTGCATAACCTCCGGAGAATATATGTCCGAAACTACTACTCATTAATGTTCCGGGTACTTCCGGCAGGATCATAGCCGGTGCCCAGGCTGCTTTTTCGAATTCAATTACATCCCCTTCGAAAGGTGTAGTGATTGTATGCCATGCCATATCGAGGAATCCAAAACTTAATTGCCGGCAGCAGGCATATCCGACATTAAAGTTGGCCGCATCAATTAGTTTTTGTACCAGTTCTGCCGGAATAGGTTCTCCTGTTTCATAATGTACGGCTATACGGTCAAGGAATTCTTTTTCGGTTAGCCAGTTTTCCATGATCTGCGAGGGCAGTTCCACAAAATCCCTGTATACATTGGTTCCGGAGAGGCTTTTGTGTTTTCCTTTGGCCAGCATGCCGTGCAGGGCATGTCCAAACTCGTGCAGGAATGTGTTTGCTTCGTCGAATGTAAGTAACGACGGTTTAGAGTCTGTAGACCGGGTGAAATTCATTACGATGAATATTTGCGGGCGGCTATCGTTGCCCTGTTCATCCGTATATTGCTCTTTCAGCGGACTCATCCATGCGCCGGATTGTTTTCCTTCACGTGGGTGAAAATCGGTGTATAGGATAGAAAGGAAGCTTCCGTCTTCATCATATACTTCGTATACATCTACTTCCGGGTGATATACAGGGATTTCTTTATTGGGTTTGAAAGTTAATCCATATAATTCGGTGGCCAGTCCGAATATGCCTTTCTTTACGTTTTCAAGTTCAAAATAGGGACGGGTCATTTCGTCGTTTACATCGAAACGCAGGTCTTTTACTTTTTCCGAATAGTAACTCCAGTCCCACGGCATAATGTTTATGTTGCTGTTCTCTTTTCCCATTGCAAAACCCTGAACCTGGTTGTATTCGTTGATCGCAACCGGTTTGTAGGCATCCAGTAACTGGTCCAGCAGGTTGTATACATTTGCCGGGGTTTTGGCCATGGTGTGTTTCAGCCCATATTCTGCATAGGTGTTATACCCCATTAGCTTAGCTATTTCCAGGCGGATGTTTACGATTTTACGGATGTTTTCTTTGTTGTCGTATTCATCCCCTTTGTTGCCTACACTCATGTATTCGCGGTACATTTTTTCGCGTAAGCCGCGTGAGTCGATATAGCGCATGAAAGGGATGTAGCTGGGAGCTGATAGGTTGAATAACCAACCTTCTTTGCCTTTACTTTTGGCAAGGGCGGCTGCTACTTCGCGTTGGCTTTCAGGCAATCCGGATAATTCTTCCGGGTTTGTGATCAGTAACTCAAAACTGTTTTTATCTTTCAGGGCATTTTGGTCGAACGTAAGAGTGAGGAGGCTTAACTCCGAACTTAACTGACGGTATTTCTCTTTATCTGCCGGGCTTAGGTCTGCACCCCGTACCTTGAATGATTCGTAGGTGTCTTCCAGTAATTTGTCGTCTTCGGTAGAGAGATTCAGGGCTTTCCGTTGTGAATAGACTGCTTTTACCCGTTCGAATAATTTTTCGTTCAGGTAGATATTGTTATTGGACTCTGTCAGTTTAGGGGAAATAACCTGCGAGAGATCCATCATTTTGTCGGTTGCTTCGGCTCCTAATACATTGAAAAAGGCAGAGGCTACTTTTTCCAGTAATTTGCCGCTTCTTTCAAGCCTTACAATCGTATTATCGAATGTGGCCGGTTCCGTATTATTGGCGATCTGGTATACCTCTTCTGCCAGTTGGCGGATGCCTTCGTCGAAAGCCGGTTCGTAATGTTCCAGTTTTATCCGGTCGAAAGGAGGTGTTCCAAACGGAGTGTTATATTTCCCAAAGAAGGGATTCTCTGCAGCTTGTGTCATATATATTGTACTTATAAACAGAAAAAAATTAATAATCAGTATTCTCATATCCGTATTGAATTAAGTAAGATTATTGTATGTGAAATAAAGGTGTCTTTTCACGAAACAGTTTGATTACCGGTTTGGTTTTTCCGGGGTCTTCCCCGGCGGCTGTTTCCTGTTTTATTATTTTCTTTTGTATTGTTTTTTACCGGTGCGGTTGCATTGGGTCCGCTATTGTTTTTTCGTCCCGGTGGACGTCCTCTTCTTTTTTTGCCGGTTGTATTTCTCGGGTTCGTACAGAGGTGTTTCGCCCAGTTCAGGGACTACGGGAATTTTATAAATTGTTTTTTCCAGAAAATCTTCAATCCGTTTGAATTGAGCCTGTTCGTCGGGCGATACGAATGTGATTGCCAGGCCTTCCCCTCCGGTACCCCGTGCCGTACGCCCGATGCGGTGTACGTAGTCTTCCGGATCGTGCGGGATATCGAAATTTATGACCAGTTTAATGTCGTTGATGTCGATACCCTGTGCTACTACATCGGTTGCTACCAGAATATCAATATGCCCGTTTTTGAAATCTTTCATTACCTCTTCCCGCTTAGCCTGCTCGAGGTCCGAATGCATATCCGCCACATTAAACTTCATTCGTTTCAGGGTTGCAGTCAGTTCCTTTACTTTTATTTTGGAGGAGGAGAATATGATGACCCGTTGAGGCCGCTGTTTGGAGAATAAATCTTTCAGGATATTGATCTTCTGCGGTTCGTAACAGATATAGGCTGTTTGCATAATCGTTTCGGGCGGTTTGGATATAGCGATTTTAATCTCTTCCGGGTTTTTCAGGATTGTTTTAGCCAGTTTCCGGATTTTTGGCGGCATGGTAGCTGAAAACATGATTACCTGGCAATACTCCGGCAATTGTTTGTATATCTGCATAATATCGTCCGAAAATCCCATATCCAGCATCCGGTCAGCTTCGTCCAGTACAAAATAGGAAACTTTCGAAAGATCTACTGTGCCTAACTTAATATGCGAAAGTAGCCTTCCCGGGGTGGCAATAACTATATCTGCCCCTTTTTCCAGGCCTCGCTTCTGTTGTTCCCAGGTAATTCCGTCTGTTCCACCGTATACGGCTACTGCCGAAACAGGAATAAAGTAACTGAACCCTTCTATCTGCTGGTCAATTTGCTGTGCCAGTTCCCTGGTAGGAGCCATAATGATTGCATTGACTGCATTATCGGGGTGTTCTCCTCTGCTCAATTCGTTTATCAGGGGTAATACGTAAGCTGCTGTTTTGCCGGTTCCGGTCTGTGCGCATGCGATGATATCTTTACCTTCCAGGATAACCGGTATGGTTAGTTCCTGTACGAGAGTTGTTTCCCTGAAATTCATCGCATCTAGTCCATCTAATACAGCATCTTCTAAATCTAATTCGTCAAATCTCATCTTATTAACTTAAAATCCGGGTAAAGGTATAAAATTAGACAATTGTAAATTGACAAAAAGGTATGTTTTTTGCGGATTATTAAAAATCTTTATTTCATGGACTGTCCGGGGTCGGTTACTTGTTTATATCTTTGCAGGGTAACTAAGAATAATTATGGAACTTTTACAATACTGGCTTACAGTGATAAATGATTTTTTCTGGACCTATCTTTTGATTGGGTTGCTGTTGGGATGTGCGGCGTGGTTTACACTTAAGACCCGGTTTGTACAGTTCCGTATGTTTGGAGAGATGATTCGCCTGCTGGGCGATTCCGGGAACCGTCATACGGAAGGGGAGAAGCATATCTCATCTTTCCAGGCGTTTGCCGTATCGCTGGCCAGCCGGGTAGGAACCGGAAATCTGGCCGGGGTGGCTACTGCTATTGCTGTTGGCGGACCGGGTGCTGTTTTCTGGATGTGGGTTATTGCGTTGCTGGGTGCAGCCAGTGCGTTTGTTGAATCTACTTTGGCTCAATTATATAAAGTAAAAGGGAAGGATTCTTTTGTTGGTGGTCCGGCTTATTACATACAAAAAGGGCTTGGGTTGCCCTGGATGGGGGTTTTGTTCGCTGTCTTGATTTCTGTTACGTTTGGGTTTGCGTTCAACTCAGTACAGAGTAATACAATTTGCGCAGCCTGGGAAGAGGCTTTTGGTATTGATGTGGCTTTGCTGGGTGGTATTATAACTGTTCTTACGCTTGTTATTATTTTCGGTGGTATACAGCGGATTGCAAAAGTAAGCAGTATTGTGGTACCTGTTATGGCTGTTGGATATATTTTGCTGGCATTGGTTATTGTTATTATTAATTATGCGGAGATACCGGCAGTGATCAAACTAATTGTCGCGAATGCGTTTGGCTTGCGGGAATTTGCCGGAGGTGCTATTGGGGCTACTCTGATGCAGGGGATCCGCCGGGGATTGTTCAGTAACGAAGCCGGTATGGGATCTGCTCCGAATGTGGCGGCTACGGCTGATGTTTCGCATCCGGTGAAACAGGGATTGATACAGACGTTGGGTGTGTTTTCCGATACATTGGTGATTTGTACCTGTACAGCGTTTATTATCCTGTTTAGTCATGCTTCTTTGGATAGTAATGTAAGTGGTGTGCAACTAACCCAGCAGGCTCTTTCGAATGAAATAGGTAGCTTCGGAACTATTTTTGTAGCTATTGCTATTCTTCTTTTTGCATTCAGTAGTATTATCGGAAATTATTATTACGGAGAAGCTAATATCCGTTTTATTACCGGCCGCCGCTGGGTGTTGAATGTTTACCGTTTACTGGTAGGGGGAATGGTGCTTTTTGGTGCTGTAGCCAGTCTGGAACTGGCCTGGAGCCTGGCTGATGTTACGATGGGACTGATGACTCTTTGTAATCTGGTGGCTATTATCCTGCTGGGGAGGCAGGCTTTTGTTTTACTCTCTAACTATCTGGCTCAGAAACGTTCCGGTAACGACCCTGTGTATCGCAATGGGGATATCCCTGAATTGAAAGATAAAGGGGAGTGTTGGTGATAATTAAAAATAAATATGAGAGTTATACATATAGATGAGATAAAAAATGAAATTCAGAAGGTGCTTGCTGATGAAGTTTCGAGGAGTTCATGTTCTGAATGGGCTCAATATTTGAGAGAAGAATTTGATGCAGGAAATTTATCCTTTGAGCCAACTAAGAAAGAAAGTACAATGTGGGACACCCTTTTGTTTTTAGAAGGTTATGACACCCCTGATTTTGATGATAATTACTTGTTTAATAAGGATGACCTCGAAATTTATTTAAAAAGGCTATGACGTTTTTTATATTAATTGCGAAAATTATTTTGGTCAGAGGGGATTTGTAATCCCCGACTAATGAGTATTAGGATCTGTGATCCGACAAACAAATGAATACCCATTAAATAGAGAGGTAGGAATCTTTAAGCGGATTACAAATCTTTATATCCCACAGGCGGGGATTGCAAATCCCCTTCGACCAATAAGAAAAATCCTTAAGCCCGCGGCATTGGCGAGGACGCTACGCCGAACAATGGGATAAAATATAGAAATAAAAAAACTCTGTGTTTCTATGTTTTGGACGAAGGGGATATGTTATCCCCGACTACCGGATCTACGGTTCCCGATAAACCGGGACGTTCCGTTTGCAATTCCTCCGATCCAAAAATTATATACCTTTGTGGCTGATTAAAGAAGGTAGAGCATGCGGGGTACGTTTATAAAGTTGCATTTTTCTGTTTTACTGGCCGGGGCTACCGGTTTGTTTGGTAAGTTGATTACTTTGAATGAGGGGTTATTGGTTTGGTACCGGATGATGTTTGCTGCTATACTTTTAGGGCTTTTTCTGTTGCTCTCCCGGCGGTTTCCAAAGATTGGTTTCCGGGATTTTAGCCGGATTGCGCTGGTTGGCTCGTTGCTTGCATTGCATTGGGTGTTTTTTTATGGTAGTATCAAGGCCGCCAATGTTTCGGTTGGGGTGGTTTGTTTCTCGCTGGTCAGTTTCTTTACTGCGTGGCTGGAGCCTATCCTGCTGAAAAAGCGTTTCTCGTTCCGCGAATTAGGTTATAGCCTGCTGGCATTGGTTGGTGTATTACTGATCTTTTCATTGGATATCCGTTTCCGTACGGGTATTTTACTGGGTGTTATTTCTTCGTTCTGGGCTGCTTTGTTTACTATTTCTACCCGGCGCATTACCCGTTTTTATCCGGCTAAAACAATCCTGTTGTATGAAATGGTTGGGGGATGCCTGCTGATCACTTGTTTATTGCCTGTTTATTTGTATTTCTTTCCTGTAGCTTCTGTTTTACCGGATAAAGGCGATTTCCTCTGGCTGTTGGTGTTTGTTGTTTTCTGTACGCTGCTCCTTCAATTCCTGCAGATACAGGTGTTACAACATTTATCGGCTTTTACTGTCAATCTTAGTTATAATCTGGAACCAATTTACAGTATTATTCTGGCGATGCTTATTTTTCACGAAGCCCGTGAGTTGACTCCTGTTTTTTATTTGGGCATTGGTTTTATTGTTTTATCAGTATTTTTACAAATGAGACAGTCCTACCGGCAAAGCGTAGTGTTCGTGGAAACGGATGCTGGGCCAATCTCAACCCCGGGAGTGCATAGCCGTCAGGTTAAGGATAAAAAACAAGAATAAATGGGCTGAAAGCCTGATCGATTCTAGCCCAGGGTTTTAACCTTGGGTAACCATTATGCCCCGATATAGAGTTCTGAAAAAACGGTCGAAATACATCTATTTGTGAAATGGCTAATCTTTTAGCCGGTCGTTCTTTCAGAACTCCATTTCTTTGTTGTTTATCCTACCTAGGGTTGAAACCCTGGGCTAGAATCGATCAGGCTTTCAGCCTTTTACACATCATCTTCAGATTGAAATCTTAGCTTTAACCTGACGGCTATAATTATTCGTTAGAGCGTTAATGGGGGACTAAGATGGTTTAATAAATGCTTAGTTTTTTTCAGTATTGTTTATTATTGTGTGGGAACTTTCTATAGTAAATACTGTTTTATTAGTACTATCAGATGAATGCTGATTATGACTATAAATTACAGATAAGTCTGGCCATGATTGATGGCATATAAAATAGTTTTTAGGTATCTGCGTTGTAATCACCATTACGAGTAAGTCTTTTATGACACTGATATATAAACAGAGAGGTTGGTCATGTGTTGACCAGCCTCTCTACTTTTTATTTTTAATCCCTTTACACTCCTGGTATTTGTGCGGTGAAGATTGTTGTGTCTTCGCGGGTGTCGAAGGCTTCTGCCAGCCGGGTGGCTTCCCGGAGGAAATAACCCCGGAGTTTTTCTACCGGTATGCAGTTTTCTTCGGTGTATAGGGGGGATCCGGTGGGGAAGGGGATGGCGACCTCCTGTGCCGGGGGCAGAGTTTTTAACCCTTTTAGCAGGTTTAGCGAGTATCTGTATTGGTGAAAATCAGAGGAATCCGGGTACCAGGGGTAGGATATTTCCAGGTAACGCCATGCTTTTTCCGGGGCTGTGAGTAACAGATAGCGTGTAGCCTGGCCCATGGCGCTGATGATCGTCTCGTCTTTTTTATTCAGGCATTCTTCCAGCAGGACAATTCCTTTTTCAAATAAATCAGCGGCGACCTCTTTTTTGTCTAATTCGTATGCGTGGACGGCTAACTGGATGAAGGTGACCATGGGTACATGGGCGCATGAGAGTTCGCCGTCAATCAGGGGTTGCGCCAGTGTGAGGGCTTCATCGAAGTCGCCGGCTGCCAGGAAGTAGTCGATCTCGCAATCTAAGTAGCAGGCATCGCAGTTACCCATGGGATCGTTGCCTATTTTCCTGCACATATCGAGGCATTCCCTGGCTTCTTCAATTTTGCCTAAGAATCCCAATTGGTCCATAAGGCAGTGATAGTAGGAAAACAGATTGTATCCGTTCCGTTCAAGCCGTTTTTTGTAATCTTCGTACACAGCTTCCCGTTGTTTGCGGGATATTTTTACATTGTTGAATACGATGTGCAGGATGGAGGTGTATTTATAGAGGAAATCTTTTTCGTTGAACAGGTCTTTATGGGTTTCGTATGCATTTAACAGCCAGGTAAAGACCTGGAAGGTGAGGTCGCGGTTGTTTACATACCGGGTTTGCCGGAGTAACCGCAACCTGATTTCGTAACTCCATTCGATGTCGTCATTTTCATCTGCTATGTAGGCGGCTTCCTGCAATAGTTTTATTTTATCTCTGGGTGACAGGCTTTCGTCTTTTGTTACCTGGTATAATCTTTTTTGTATATCTAATGTATGTTTCATTGTTTTATTATTTAGTGATGTTTTCCAACAGGTCGGACATTCCCATGACGATCAGTTGGTAGAGGGATTCGTTAAATAGGTTCATCTCTTCGTTGTTAACCGGGTATTTACCCATTAATAACGATTGTACGTAGAGGATGGAGAGGATGGCCTGGAAGACAATGGGGTCGTTCATGCGGATCAGCATTTGAATGATTTCGTTGCCTGCATTCATGCACAATACCGGGTCTCTTTGTATTATGGGGGTAAATGAGTCCATAAGTGCATTGAGCGGGTTGTCTTCAACGGTTGCTTCTTCCTGTTTTTTTCGCCCGGAATAAAGAGGACGGGGGTGTCAACAGGTGAGAAGTGTTTTAAGCGGACGGTGCAGCCCTGTTTTTTGAGTTGTTGGGTACACTTCTTTTCGAAGTTTTTATATTCGGCATGTTCTGTATAGTCCACTTCTTTCAGGGTGTCCAATACACCGGCAGGGGTGATCTCTTCTATCTGTAAGTCTTTGTGAAGGCGCGCCGATTTTTTCAGCAGTGACTCATCAAATGTGTAGGCTGCGTTGATGACCAGCATACCCTGCGAAGAGGTGATCCGCCGGATCTGTTTGAAATGGTCGAGCTGGGTGGTATAATAGATAACGGGGTTGTTGGTGCGGATGGTGGCGAAGTTGCGGTCTCCACGGTTGGTTTCGAAGGGCAACATGTCCATGAATAGTTCGAGCATGTTGTTATCTTCAGCTGCAATGGCTTTGATATGGAAGAAATGGACTTCGAGTATGCGGTTAAAGAGTTCCCGGTCTGTTACGATCAGTTGGCTGAGGTGTGTTTTTATGGCTTCGCCTATCTCTTTATTGGCGGCCCGTACCTCTTCGTTGTTTACTAAGGATTCGCGCGAGGCGGTGGAGGATAATGTTTCTGCGTTTAAAACGCATTTGACGAAAAATGCCCAGGATGGTAATAAATGGCAGTCGTCTTCGCTTAGCAACATTTTTTTGAGGTAGATCCGGTGTTTGAGTTTGCCGGAGAATTGGGTTTTAAAGGGCAGAATATAGATCGTGCCCCTGATTTTGCCGGCTGACAGGTGTACCGGGAAGGCGTCGAGAAAGGAGGAACGGAATTCTTTTTTTCCATATTCCAATAATTCTTCCCGGGAGGCTCCCGCACGGCACCATACCGGTTCGGGATCGTTGATCTGTTCTGTCTTTTCGTTGGCTGTCAATAGTACCGGATAGGGCAGGGAGTTACCATAGAAAGTTATGTTTCTGCGGAAGATGTCGTAACCGAACAGGTGTTTCCATTCCGGTTTCGGGGTCAGCAATACCCGTGTGCCGATAGGGTATTCTCCTTCGAGCCGTGTTGTTTCGTAGGTTCCGTCTGAACGGCCTTTCCAGCGGATGGCCTGTTTGCTTAATGCTGACAGGGTTTCGAATACGATTTCGTTGCTCACTACGAAGCAGGAGAGGAGCCCGATGCCGAAGCGGCCAATGAAGTCGTCGACGGCTGCTCCGCTGCGTTTAGAGCTTTCCCCGATGACGGTTAGCACTTCGTGGATTTCCTGTTCTGTGAGTCCGATCCCATTGTCTTGAAATATCATATTCCCGGACTGCTCCAGGGTTACCTGTATTTGTCCCCGGAAGGTTTCGTCGATAGACCGGAAAGCGGTGATGGCGTCGATTCCGTTTTGTAATAGTTCCCGGATAAAGGTGGCCGGGTTGCTGTAAATATGTTCAGACAGCAGGGAGATCATTCCTTTCAGGTTTACCTGAAATACACTTTTGCTGTTGGTACTCATTTTCGTTGACTTTTTCCTGTTATTTTCATGGATTCTTTATGTCCTTTGGCGGCTGCTTTTTCAAACCACTCCCAGGCTGTTTCATCGTCGGCAGCTACTCCTTTACCCAGCAGGTAGTAGTTGGCCAGTTCGTACATGGCATCCCGGTTGCCTCTTTCGGCTGCCCGTTTGATGCATTCTACCCCCTCTTCTATATCCGGCGGGGTACCGTCGCCTTCTACCAGCATACGGCCTTTGAAGTAAATGGAAAATAAATGGTTGTATCCGGCTGCCTGGTTGAACCAGCGGAAGGCTTCTTCGTGATTTTCCTGTATACCTATTCCGTACATGTAGCATCTGCCGGTGTAAAACATGGCACGGATGTATCCGTCTTCAGCACCTTTGAGCAGGTATTTGAATCCTTCGCCTTCGTTTTTTTCTACTCCATATCCCCATTGCAGGCACAGGCCTAATCCTTCGTTTATGCATCCGCTGCGGGCAGCTTTTTCGAAAAATTCATACGATTTTTCCGGTTCGTTGGTTTTGTTGTAGCGGTAGAAGTAGTAGTTACCCAGTTCGAGAAAGGCATTGGGGTAATTATTACCGGCTGCTTTTGTGAGCCATTGCAGGGCTTCTTCGTAATTGACGGCTACTTTGTCATTTCCATATAGGTAGTATTCGCCTGCTTTGTATTGGGCAAAGGGAATGTTTTTTTCGGCTGCCCGGAGCATGCATTCCAATGCTTTTGCCCGGTCTCTTTCTACGCCGTATGCCTGGTCATAACAGAGGCCCAGTTCTACGTGTGCCCATATATGCCCTGCACCAGCTGCTGTCTGAAAGTGTTCGAAGGATTTATCGGGATTTTCAGCTACTCCCCACCCTCTTTTATAGGCTAACCCCAGAAAGTAGTGTCCCGGCGAATAGTTGTTGGCCGCAGCTTCGCTGAATAAGGTGAGACCCTTTTCCGCGTCCCGGTCTTCTCCTTCGCCGTATACGCACATAGCACCCAGTTCTATCCGGGCAAAATCCGAATTTAATGAAATAGCTTTTGCATAATATTCCCTTGCTTTTACGGGGTCTGTTTCTACTTCGTTTCCGTTACGGTAAAATAAGCCGGCTTTTTCGCAGGCTTCCATGATGTTTTTCCCGGCTGCTTTCTCATAATATTCCAGGGCTTTGGACAGGTCTTTTTCTGTTCCGTATCCCTCTTCATAACAAATGGCTAATTCATACAATGCCCAGCTATGTCCGTTATTAACAGCTGTCAGGAACATTTCAAAGGCTTTTTCCGGATTTTCGGGAGTTCCTAACCCCTTTCTATAAGCTAATCCGAGGAAGTACTGTCCGGACGGATAGTTGTTTGCAGCCGCTTCACTGAACAGGGTAAAGCCTTTGTCTGTATTTCCGGCTCCTCCTTCGCCATTCATATACATAATGCCCAGTTCTACGCGTGCGTAATCCGAATTGAGCTCAATGGCTTTGGCATAATATTCCCTTGCTTTTTCCGGGTCTTTTTCTGTCCCGTATCCATTGCGGTAAAAATATCCGGTTTTTTCATACCCTTCTACTTCTTCTTTGCCGGCCGCTTTCTGATAATATTCCAGGGCTTTGGTATAATCCGGTGTGTTATCTTCTGTCATGCCTGTTTCATACATGTAACCGAAATGAATCCAGGCATAATAGCACCCCAGTTCGAGCACTTCTTCGAGTAGTTGGGTACATTTCCGCAGGTCTTTTTCCAGTATATCTCCGTCCCGGTAGTGTCTTGCTTTGCTCAGATAGGCGTTATGATATTCTAAGGCGATAGCCTGGTCGAGGTAATGCAGCCCTTTTTCTATGTCTTTATACTTTTCGTTGTTCAGCAAAATCAGTGCCAGTTCATACGCACAGTAACCGATCCCATATTGAGCCCCTTTTTCGAAGATATAGATTAGTTTTTCGTTGTCCTGCCATTCGGTTCCCGATTCGTAGTAATAGTGGTATAATGCTTCCGCCGTATCCTGAGTAGGATAACTTTTAAAGGATTTTTCCAGTAAAGTCAGTATTTCCGCCGTATCTTCCGGATTTTCCGTACGTTTTTTCTGTTTCAGACAAGCCAGCCGGTAATATACATAATGGTGGGATAAAAGGGATATCCGTTTGGTATAATACTTTTCTGCTTCTGCATAGTTTTTATTGGTATCAGCCAGGTATGCATGCAGGTAGTATAGATCCGGCAGGTTGCTTTCTTCCGGATTTCCGGCTTCCAGGGCGGCTACTATTTCTCCGGCTGTCTCCGGATTTTCAAACGCTTTGATTATCTGAAGTTCTTCGAGTCCGGTTTTGCTTTTTACACGGCTAAATAGTTCTTCTGCTTTTTCTTTATTTTGCGGAACTCCTGATCCTCTTTGCAGGTAATTTCCGTATTTTATTAAAGCCGGTTCGTAGCCGGCGGCAGATGCTTTTTCGAGATAAAAAAGTATTTTTTCGTTGTTATTATAAGGGTGCCGCGCTACTTTGTATTGGGTGGCCAATTGATTCCAGCCTTCCGGGTGATATGCTCCAAAGGCATCAAGTAGTGTTGTGATTTGATTCCAATACCAGGCATACTCTTCTTCATTCAGGTCAAATGCAAAAAGAGCATCGTAATCAGAAAAGATTTTTTTGAAGAAGGCAACGGTTTTTGTTTTATCCCAACCCTGTTGCCAGGCATATTCCCAAAGTGCAAATGCCTGTAACCACTCGCCGGGGTTCAATAACCGGTCGTGTGTAAAGGTGTCAAAAAGATCTTCGGCAGGTTCCTGGCCGGACAGGTTTTCTTTAAAACGGTTGTATCGTACGGATAATGCTTCGTAGCTTTCCGCAGAGTTTGTTGCTTGCATACGTAAAATTGTATTTAGTAATTAAAAATAGTATTCTTATTATTTATCTGATTTTATTAAACTGTAGTCTCATACTGTCATCTTCCGGGTAAGTTATTTGAAATAATTGTTGGGTATATATCCCGGCACTATCTGTGCCAAAGCAATCACCGTACAGACGTACAGAGTCTTCTGTTAAAATCAATTGATCGTCAACAAATAGTTGATATTTCCCGTAGCTGTTAAAAAAACAATCGTTGCCACAGGGAGCTGCGTAAGATATGTGATAGTGAACAGAGTCCTGAAAAGTGATATTTATACCATATATATACCTGTCTTTTTCAAATACTTTATGGTTTACCAGTTTCCATTGGTCGCCAACCGGACGATTTTGTGCGTTGTATTTGCTGCCGATTGAATAACGATTGCCACATAAAAAATTGTCAGCCGGAGCAATAGGTATGAGTTCCGGTTCCTCTTCTGTTATTTGTGGGATAGGTTCTTCTGTTTGCCGGATTTTATTTCCGGTACATGCGGGGAGTAGTAACAAGATTAAAACGGTATAAATAAAACTTTTGTATATCATAGCATCAAAAATAATTCCCTAAAGGTAGAAATTATATTTTAAAGCGATGAATTTAGCAAATAAAAAAAGAAAGAGCTCCCGCAATTAATGCGGGAGCTCTTTCTACTAGTTAAAGTGGATTACAAATCCACTTTCCTATACCCCCCGTTCGCCGGCTCTCACCAAATCCCCCCTTTAGGGGGTTAGGGGGTTAAGGGGTTACTCTTATCACTTCCTTTTGAGTTCCCCAGTCTGACGGTTGGTTGCCCATGACGAATTCCAGTGTGCCGCCGTTGGCAATGTCCTGGAAAGTAATGTAATAAAGGTCATGCGGTTGGCCGTTGAGTTTAACGGATTGTACATATTTATTGGCAGCACTGTTGTTTTGAGCTACAATTTTGAATGTTTTACCGTTTTGTACACGGATTTCGGCTTCGTCTACTATGGGGCTTCCCAGGATGTATTTACCTCCTGCCGGTTCAACCTGATAAAAACCAAGTGCTGATAATACATACCATGCCGACATCTGACCTACATCTTCGTTTCCGGAAAGTCCTGCCGGTTCGTCGAAATACATTACATCCAATACTTCGCGTACCCGGTCGGCTGTTTTCCAGGGTTGTCCCAGGTAAGGATACATATAGATTACATGGTGGCTCGGTTCGTTACCGTGCGCGTATTGTCCGATCAGTCCGCTAATGTCGGGAGAGGCATGTTCGCCCAATGAACCTTCTACAATAAAGAGCGAATCCAATTTGGAGATCATCCGGTCTGTACTGCCGAACAGTTCTGCCAATCCCTGTATATCATGGGGTACCAGCCAGGTATACTGCCAGCCGTTTCCTTCGGTGTAATCGTTATCCCGGTGTACCGATTCAAATGGGTTGAAGGGGGTACGGAATTTGCCGTCGGAAGAGAGTCCACGCATAAATCCGGTAGCAGGGTCGAAATAGTGTTTATAGGATTTGCTGCGATTGATGAAATAGTCATAGTCTTCTGTTTTACCCATACTTTTGGCAACCTGTGCCACACTCCAGTCGGCAAGGGCATATTCCATACATTTAGAAAGGCCTTCCTCTTCTTTGTCGTAAGGGATATAACCGTATTCTTTCAGGTATTTCAATCCGCGTTCGTCCAGCATGGCCGAATTTTTCATGGCTTCGAATGCCAACTCTTTATCGAACCCTCCGTATCCTTTCAATATTGCATCCGCAACGACCGGAATTCCCGGATTACCCACCATACAGTCGGTTTCGCAACCCATTAGATGCCATACGGGTAATTTACCCTGTTGCTGATAGATTGTAAGCATGGTGTTGATAATATCGCTCATCTTTTCCGGATGAATAATTGTCATCAGCGGATGAGCTGCCCGGTAGGTATCCCACAGCGAGAAGGTGGTGTAATTTGTGAAAGAGGCATTGGTATGGACAGTTTTGTCTGCATCTGACCCGCGGTAGTCACGGTTTACGTCGCAATACTCTGAAGGAGCAATCATTGTATGGTACAGGGCGGTGTAGAATGTACGTAAAACCTTTTTGTCGTTGCTCTGTATCTGTATTTTGTTTAACTCTTCGTTCCATGCCTGGTCGGCAGCGGCAACGGTAGCATTGAAATCCCAGCCCGGTAGTTCCTTCTGCATATTCATCTTTGCATTTTCAATGCTTACAGGTGAAAGGGCTACTTTTACATACACCACTTCCTTGTCGTTTGTGTCGAACAGAGCCTGTCCGTATATACGTTGTCCTTTCAGTTCTGTTCCTTCTACAGGTGTGT
The DNA here is from genome assembly GCA_021203545.1 of Tannerellaceae bacterium. GTDB lineage: Bacteria > Bacteroidota > Bacteroidia > Bacteroidales > Tannerellaceae > UBA4116. The sequence goes on from JAJQAZ010000088.1 coordinate 26,249, forward strand.
TCTCCTGTGATACGGTGAACTCTTTTATCGGCTTTGAGAAGATAGTCGTGAAGAATATCCGTTGATCGTTTGACCAGCCTTTAGAGAAGCGGTGACCGGATATAACCGAATCGTTTTCCTGTACGATATATCCTTCGATAGGTGTATCCCAACATTGACCGTTTTCAAGGTCAATAATTACTCTTGAAGCATCTGAAGCAGTGAAGGTATATTTATGGAATCCAACCCGTTTGGTTGTGGTTAGTTCCACATCCACTCCGTATCTGTCCAGATGAACAGCATAATAACCGGCTTTGGCTGTTTCGGTTTCTCTTCTGAAAAGCGAATACATACCCGATTCCGGGTTTTCCACATTTCCACGGTTCAGGGTTACTGCTTTGGTGACAGGCATCAGGTTGATGTCGCCCAAATCGCCAATACCCGTTCCGCTCAGATGCATGTGGCTAAAGCCGATGATTGTGGAATCAGTAATATGGTAACCGGATGTCCAGTCCCATGTCTGTGGAATGTTGGACGGTCCCAGTTGAACCAATCCGAAAGGAACATTTGCCCCCAGAAATACGTGTCCGTGATCTCCCGTTCCGATGTAGGGGTCTACATACTGTGTCAGATTCTTTTGTGACGTGTTTTTCTGCTCAGTTTTAGTACAACTCCCTAACAACAATGCGCAGGAGAGTGTAGAAAATAAAATCGTTTTCAATTTCATGTTATACAATTTGAGAATATAATAATTTAGTCTGTTTTGTCAGCGTTAGATTTACATCTAAGGCAAAGATAAAGAATTTATAAAGATAAATCTGCTCTTTTTCCCTTACGGATATGAAATTCGGGCGAATTCTGTTTATTTTTGGAATAAAATAGAGAAACAGATGTTGATATTGTTATCTTCGGCTAAGACAATGGCCGGAACTTCTAAGATCAGGGTACCGGAATGTACTGTTCCGCAGTTTTTGGAGGAAGCAAGATTTATCGCTTTGCAAATGGCCCAATATGATGTAAATGAGTTGCAGGATATGCTGAAAGTAAACCGGGGTATTGCAGCTGCTAATTATTTACGTTACCAGCATTTTCATGCGGAAGAAGAGGGATTGCAAACCATTCTTGCCTATACAGGTGTTGTATTCCGGAATCTGGGATTAACCGGCTTTAGTAAGGACGATTTTGAGTATGCACAAAAACATATACGTTTTGGTTCCTCTATGTATGGATTGCTGCGCCCTTTCGACCGGATACAGTTGTACCGTATGGAGTATGATGTGAAACTTCCTGAAATAGGGGGAGGAAATATGTATTCGTTCTGGCCGGATAAACTAACAGACCAACTGATTGCAGATGTGAAAGCAGCGGGTGGAATACTGATTAATCTGGCTGCTTCGGATGTATTGCCTTCGTTTGACTGGAAAAGGGTAAAACGGGAAGTACGGGTGATTACACCCGACTTTAAAGTCTGGAAAGACGGGAAGATAAAAGCCATAGTGGTGTATCTGAAAATGGCACGGGGAAATATGACCCGGTACATTATAAAGAACCGTTTAACAGACCCGGAGGTGTTAAAAGGTTTTATATGGGAAGGTTTTACTTTTCAGGAAGAGATGTCGGATGAAGCTAACTGGCTGTATTTGCAATGAATTAAGAAGATATTAAGGAGTCCTTCGTTCGGCGTAGCGTCCTCGCTACGTCGCTAAAATCTTATGAAGATCCGGCTTCATGTGAGGCAGGAGCCTCACTTTTACCAACGACGTAGCGAGGACGCCAATGTCGCGGGCTTAAGGATTTTTTCTTGTTGGTCGAAGGGGACCCCGATAAACCGGGAT
>JAJQAZ010000139.1 GCA_021203545.1 Tannerellaceae bacterium
AATTAATTCCAGTTTACTAACTTAGATTTTCAAATTTGTGCTTATTAACTATCGTTAGTTTAGGCACAGATTTAAATCTGCGCCAGCAAAAGGCCAGTACAAGCCAGCAAAATTTATTTTTCTCTTTAAATTAACGACAATTGAACAAAATAACTGTATTGATGGGACTTTATTGAATTTTTATTGCGGGAAAAGTTATTTATCAATAAAGAAAAAAACAAAGGCCCTATGTTTTGTATTGTAGAGCTGCTATATTTATTACTGTTTAACGGCAGTTGCACACGTGTTTAACTCCAGTTGCGCAGGTGTTCAACGGAGGTTGCACAGGTGGTCAACTCCCGTTGAACAGTGAAAAGTACAGCATGTCTTTAAAGTTTACTCCTTTGATAAGAAAGTAAAACCCATAGAAAATAAAAAAAGTATCTCAATTTATTATATTTTGATGCGATGAAAATCCATCTCTGTTTTGTTGTAAATACAAATAAATATCTGGCTATTAGTGCATTGAAATAACATACACACATTTTTGAGGTGATTCAGTGAAGGATAGGTGATTAACCCCTCCTTCACCGTAACTTGCTGACACATAGATTTAAACACACGGTGATTCAGTGAACATCAAAAACAGCAAAAAATATATTTTTGGTAGTTGATGCTGGTAGTCATTTATTATTTTTCCTGTAAAACCTGTTTATACCAACATATCCGAATTAGAAACGATTCAAAAAATCTCTGCATTGCCTGTCCTTCCTGTTCTGATTCTTATTGTATTTTTGCCTATTCGTCAGGGTGCTAAGGTAATTTTAGCTCATATAGGTCAATTGGATACCCAATTCATATGCTTGTTCGCAATCCAGCGGAAATCGGTGAAGCCTGATCTGTTCTTTATGCGGTTCGTCTATTCCTGCCGCATTATATTTCGTATAATCTTTAAACTGGTAAGTATCCACACAGACCAGTTTATGCACACTACCATTCAGCAACTGCAGGATATTAGCCTGTGTCCGGATCATGGATGTAAATCCGGAAGACTCCAATTGTTTCTCTGTCATATTCATCGTGTAGATCATGGCAGCATGAACAGTTCCCTTAAATTGAGAGCTTCCTTCCATACCATATGAAACACAGGGGAAAAGTAAACGTTCCAGAAATCCCTGCATCATACCTGTAATATTATTCATATAGACAGGAGTACCCAGGATAATTCCATTCGCATTCCTTGCTTTTTCCAATACAGGAGTCAGTTCATCCTTCATGGCACAACGACCTATGTACTTTTCTTTCCCCCGTTTTTTACAGGCAAAACAACTGATACATCCCTGATAGGTATGTTTATAGAGATGTATCAATTGAGTTTTTGCTCCGGCTTTCTCTGCTCCCTCCAATGCATATTCAAGCAGTGTTGCCGTATTCCCCTTTTTCCGGGGGCTGCCATTAATTGCTATTATTTTCTTACTCATTATTAATAAGGTAAATCCGGACTACTGATACGTATCAGTTTATGGTTTACAAATTCAAGCATGCCTTCACGCGATAGTTCACGTCCATATCCCGAATTCTTCGTTCCGCCAAAGATCAGTTCGGGTGCCGTACCCGTCACCTGATTAATAAATACCATACCGGTTTCTATCCGGCGGGCTACGCGAACCGCATTTTCTTCATCTTTTCCAATTACAGTGCCTCCCAGACCAAACGATACATCATTGGCTACCCGGATAGCTTCTTCCTCGTCTTTGACTGCATACACAGCCAGTACCGGACCAAATACTTCCTGCGAATAGGCAGGCATGCCTTCTTTTATTCCGGTCAGGATAGTTGGTTTCATAAAAGCACTGTTCTCTCCTATCCGTTCACCACCATATACCAGTGTGGCTCCGGCTTTTACAGTATCCTGAACCTGTTTCAATACCTGCAACATGGCTTCTTCCGTAACTAAAGGTCCCAATTGCGTATCCGCATCCAGGGGATCCCCTATTTTTACATGTTCATAGATAGCTTTCGCCTGGGCAAGGAATTGCTCTGCGATTTGTTCCATAACAATGATTCGTTTAGGCGATGTAATACCTGCCCGGCATTCGCCAGACGGCCCATGGCTGCCAATTTAACAGCTATATCCAAATCAGCGTCTTCCAATACAATCAGTGGGTCACTACCACCCAATTCCAATACATGTTTTTTGATTGCCTGCCCGGCTGCCGCCGCGATCTTCCGTCCTGCGGCTTCGCTACCGGTAAAAGTTACTCCTTTTATTTCGGGATAGTTTATTAGTTCGTCCACTTTGGACCCTGGAATAAACAAATTACTGAATATCCCTTCCGGTGCCCCGGCATCTTTGAATAGCTGATGAATTGCATCGGCGCACTGCGGCACATTGGAAGAGTGTTTCAACACATAGGTGTTTCCGGCCATAATATGAGGTGCCGACGATCGTACTACCTGATAAAAAGGGAAGTTCCAGGGCTGTACACTCAGGATCACACCCATAGGCTCATAAGCTACAAAAGCTTTTCCTACAGGAGTTTCCAAAGGTGTATCTGCCAATAGTTTTTCACCATTCTTTGCATAGTATTCATAAATACCGGCACATAGTTCTACTTCTCCTACACCCTGATTGAATACTTTTCCCATTTCAATGCTACAGAGGCGTGCCAGTTCATTTTTTCTTTCCCGCATCAAAGCGGCAACCTTGTTCAGTACTTCTGCCCTTTCCGCAAACGGCCGTTTTTTCCAATCCTGAAAAGCATTATCTGCCTTTTGAATGATATCCTTTATTTCCCGGTCGTCCATTACCGGGTATTCTTTCACTACCTGATTATTGGCAGGATTAATTGACTTAATTGTCTTCTTTTCTGATGTTCCGTTATCCATATCTATATTTTTGGTTTTGAGTACATTTTCTTTCTATACAGAAAACAGATCAAAAGAAAGATTGTTTGTAATTCAATGCGAAGTTAATAGCTAACGGAACCATCCACCGGAAAATATATGGGAATGTGGAAATTCAGTTAGCTACAGAAAAAAGAGACGAGGAAGGGAACTGTTAATTCTAGGATGATTCCATGAAATATAGCGGCGAATACCCATCCGGTTCCGCTGTACCGGGTGATGATGGGTAACGTGGTATCCATGGTGGTGGCTCCTCCTACACAGATAGGTGCCAGCGGACCAAAGTATTTCCGGAATAGTGGGGTTCCCAGCAGAGCTGTGATTTCACGGATAATGTTTGTCAACAGGGCTATTGTTCCTAATTCGGCTGCCAGTTGGGTACCTATAGATGTCTCTTTTAGTTGGGTAATCAGGATGGATGATAAAGAGTAATAAGCAAATCCGCTGCCTACTGCCAGGCAATCAAACGGACTCCAGCGGGATAGAATTAAAGCCGCCAGCAAAGAGAAAAGTAAGGTTCCGGCAATGGTTGCCAACGGGATCAGTAAAAGTTTGGGACGGACACCGTTCAGGATTTTTTTTATTTCTTTATCGCTTCCAATGGTGATACCTACCTGAAACATCAGGAAATAAAGGATATAGGCGGAGATATCCGGATTTTCCAGGAAGGCAGGAAGATGTCCCGTTAGTCCCAACAAAATACCAGCCGCGAAAAAAGCTATTATTATCAAACTTCCTTTCATAACTTAATAAGAAATTATCTTGTTTTTGCCTTAAACAGGTCTATGTTCGGCGTAGCGTCCTCGCTACGTCGTTGTAAAAAGTGAGGCTCCTGCCTCACATGAAGCTGGAGCTTCATAAGATTTTAGCGACG
>JAJQAZ010000094.1 GCA_021203545.1 Tannerellaceae bacterium
GTTTTTAAACCAAAAAGAGAAGGTTCACTCTAAAGAGAGTGAGCCTTTTTTTGTTCATAGACCATCACACCGCTGGCTCTGTTCGGCGTAGCGTCCTCCAACCGCTGGCGCGGATTTAAATCCGTGCCAGCAAAAAGCCAGCAAAATATGATATGCTGCTATACGTATAACTTCATATATTGTACGGCCGTAAAGCGTTATTCTCTATTAAATAAGCTTTTAATTATCGAACGGCCGGACTTTTTTATCTTATTTATCTCAAAAGATTTTTACCTTTGTAATAAAGCTAGTTAATTAAATCAATGGAAACGCAATTTCAGTATATTCATAGTTTGGCAAAACGGTTTCATCTGTATGTTGAAAGATCAGAAATGCTTTTTAAGGCAGTGAAGGAACTGTCTGCGGAGACTTTAATTCAGGTAACGGATGAGTATTGGAATACTGATTCAAAATTTTACCCAATAAATCTGTTACGTGCTACGATTGCCAAGAAACTCTTAGAGGGTGAAGATGTACGTGAAGAGCAGGTTGATGAAATAAAAAATCACATCCGCCGTAAGAGCCGGGATTATTTTTCTTATTTGCCGGAACATTATTTGCAACAACTTGTAGATTATCCGGTGAAAGAAAAAGATATGTTTGTCAGCTGGCAAAGCTATTGGTCTGTTATGCATCCATTTCTTTATAGGGGCAGAGAGAAAGAGAAAGTGCGTATTTATCTGGAAGAGATCGCAAAGCAATTATTGATAGATCTGGATGTAACTGATTACAAATATTTATATGGTGACTTTTCGGGAACGGGGCTTATTGGGGATGTTCGTTGTTGGATTTCTCTTTACCCCAGCGAAAAGAACTCGCCGCGGGAAGCCTATCAGTTTTATGTGAATATGCAGGCTCATCCGGAGGCCGGAAGGTCTGCCGGATATGGATTGAGAGAGCGCGAACCGAATATTTTCAAACCGGTATATACTTATAAAGAGATAATAAGGTATCTGAAGGAATTGAAACCGGATATCCTGAAACGAAATAAGGAGATCCGTAGTTTTTATAAATATGCCCCCGGACGCCAAGCTGCGGAGTGGGATCGTTTTTATGAAGAAGGTATTATGGCACTTAGTTTCAGTCATCTTCCTATTGGGGATTTGAATCGATACCGTACTCGTGAAGAATTGAATGTTGCTGCCGGTTTTATGGCGCAGCAGGATCCGAACCAGACCTGGAACCTATGGCTTTTTAAGAATGCCAATATCGGGGATGTTATATTTGTGGCCCGTGGATTGAAGACCTGTATTGGTATAGGAATTATAAGAGGAAATTATTACTATGAAGAAGTTCCGGACGGATATTGTCATCGCAGGAAGGTTGAATGGATAACCAATAAAATGTATTCTCTGAGATCGGGTGATCTGGAAGGTTATAAGAACCTGTTCCGGATCGATACATTTAGTCCGACGAAGGTGTATGATTTCCTATTGGAAAAATATGTAGATCAATATCCTGACTTAAAGAAGGTTTTCAGGAATCAGAGTTTGATTAAAAGTGATTCTTATTTGCAACAATTAGAGAGAGAGGAAAGAAACAGAGTCGCGGAAGACCTTATGGAGTATGAAACTCCGGAAAAACTAAATTTCTGGTGGTTAAATGCGAATCCTAAGATATGGAGTATTAGCAGTTGTTCGGAAGGGCAAACATAGACATACACTACCCATAATGAAAGGGGAAATAAGCGGCGTATATATAAGTATTTTGAAGAAGTAAAACCGGGAGATCTGGTTATTGGCTATGAGAGTACTCCTACCAGGCAGGTAAAAGCCCTGTTGGAAATAACAAAAGGTATTCATACTACTGAAACGGAAGGTGAGGTAATTGAGTTTCAGATCGCTGAAATTTTTGAATATCCTGTTAACTGGAACGATCTGAAAGGGATTCCTGCTTTAAGGAACTGTGAAGTTTTTATAAATAATCAGGGTAGTCTTTTCTCTCTTACAGAAGAGGAGTTTGATATAATCCGGGAGGTGGTGGACGAAAAGAATATTGCTGCGGAACGGGTATTACAGAACAATGAAATACAGCCTTACCGTTTTGAGGACGATCCGGATAAACCGTTTATTAATGGAGATGAATTTACGCAGATTATCTCTTTATTGAAGCGTAAGAAAAATATTATTTTACAAGGTCCGCCGGGAGTGGGGAAAACATTCCTTGCAAAGAAAATCGCTTATGAAATGATGGGCGAGACAAACGATCTTTGCATATAGATGGTTCAGTTTCACCAGTCATATAGTTATGAAGATTTTATTCAGGGATTACGTCCGTCGACCAGTGGGGGATTTGAACTCAAAGAAGGGATATTTTATTCTTTCTGCCAGCGTGCAAAGGCGCATCCGGAGAAGAGTTACTTTTTTATTATTGATGAAATCAACCGGGGTAATCTAAGTAAAATATTTGGTGAACTGATGATGTTGATAGAGACGGATAAACGGGGGTGGGATTTGAAACTCACTTATGTGGAAGAGGAAGACGAACGTTTTTCTGTTCCGGAGAATCTCTATATTATCGGAACGATGAATACGGCAGACCGTTCACTGGCGATTGTAGATTATGCTTTGCGCCGCCGGTTTGCGTTTATATCGTTGCAGCCGGATTATAATGAGAACTTCCGGCAGTTCCTGATAGAGAAAGGATTATCTGCTCCATTAACCGATCATTTGATCAAACAGGTAAATGAGATCAACGATGAGATCAGGAGTGATATGAATCTGGGGGAAGGATTCCAGATCGGACACAGTTATTTCTGTACTTTCCGGCCGGGCTATGATGAAACAACGTGGTGGCAGGAGATTGTTGATTTTGAAATAAAACCGTTGTTGGAAGAGATCTGGTTTGACGATCCCAACAGATGCCGGCAAATTTTAAACCGTCTGCGTATTAAGAGGTGAATATTCCGATTGAAAATATATATTACCTGCTTTGTTATGTCTGGAATAATCTGGAAGAACGGGAACAGGTTCCGGTTGCTGCGGGGAAGTGTGGCACTCCGTTGGAATTATTAGCCCGTATTCTGATCAATGGTTCGAAAGTTCTTTTAAAAAGAGGGATTGACCATAACTATTGCGAAACAGAAGGAGAGGTAAACGGAGTAAAGGGTAAGTTGTTATTAACGGATACTTTTAAAAAGAATCTATTCATCCATCAACGTACGTGCTGCCGGTATGATGAGTTCTCGGCCAACATCCTTTCCAACCGCATCTGGATATCGACACTCCGGCAATTGATTGCAACAGAAAGCCTGCATACCTCTTTAAAGGAAGAATTAATATTTTTAGTCCGGATGTTACCTCCTGTTACTCCTTTACGTATAACCTTGCGTCATTTTGAACAGGTACAGTTTAACCGCAATAACCGGCTATACAAATTTGTATTGAATGTATGCCGGCTGATCCATGAAAACCTTTTGCCTATAGAAGAAAGCGGAGGCTACCGCTTTATAGATTTTACCCGGGATGAACGTAAGATGGCTGTTTTGTTTGAGGCGTTTGTCCGTAATTTCTATCAGTTAGAGCAACGCAAATATTCTGTATGCAGAGAGAGGTTGAACTGGCATTTTACAGTATCTGATAAGTATGATTATCAGTATCTGCCTAAGATGATAACTGACATTACTCTTGAAAACGAAGAAAAGAAAATCATTATAGATACGAAGTATTATAAACAAACGTTGGCCACTAATTTCGATGTGGAAAAGATTCATTCGGCTAACCTGTATCAATTATTTAGTTATTTGATGAATCCTAAAGAAGATTCAGAAAAGGCACGCCAGGCAACCGGCATTTTGCTATATCCTACGATAGATAAGGAGTATAATTTGTCTTATTTTTACCAGCAACATCCTATCTATATAAAAACTATCAATCTGAATACACATTGGACCTGTATTGCTGAACGGTTGCAGGAGATTATACATATCTGAACATGGAAAGAAAAGCAGTAACAAAGAAGGTAATCGATTATCCATAATCATTGGTCTATCACGCAGCCGTTTGAAGAAAATGCTTTGTAAGTAATGTTTGGCGTATAGAGTACGCAGATTTCGCAGAGCACGCAGATTAACGCAGATTTTTATTATTAAGATTTTATCTGCGTTAATCTGTCTAATCCGTGAAATCTGCGTGCTATTCCGCTACCAATTAAGAGTTACTTATACTCTTTCCAACTTTTGATCTGGATGTCTTCCATGCCTAAGGTGTAGAAGGCCTGAATGAAAGCATCTGCCAGACGGGCGTTGGTGAGGAGCGGTATATTCAGGTCGATTGCTGCGCGGCGTATTTTATATCCGTTATCCAGTTCACCGGCTGAAAGGTCACGGGGGATATTTACGACCATGTCTATTTTCTTTTCGCGCATCATTTCCAATGCCTGTGGCTCTCCCTCTTCGCTTGGCCAGTATACCAGCGTGCTTTCTATACCGTTTTCCTGAAGGAAACGGTGTGTACCTCCTGTAGCAAACAGGTTGTAGCCTTTTTTATACAGCATTTTGGCAGCGTCCAGCATATCTACTTTTTGTTTAGGTGTACCGGTTGATAACAGGATATTCTTTTCCGGTATCCGGTATCCTACAGACAGCATACTGGTGAGGATGGCTTCCGAAGTGTCATCGCCCAGACAGCCTACTTCACCTGTTGAAGCCATGTCGACCCCTAATACTGGGTCGGCTTTTTGCAAACGGTTGAACGAGAATTGTGAGGCTTTGATACCTACATAATCCAGGTCGAATACGTTTTTGTTGGGTTTCTCAACCGGGAGGCCCAACATTACCTGTGTGGCCAGTTCAATAAAGTTTATTTTCAGTACTTTACTTACAAACGGGAAACTACGGGATGCACGCAGGTTACATTCAATTACTTTGATTTCATTTCCTTTTGCCAGGAACTGAATGTTGAACGGGCCGGAGATATTCAGCTCTTTGGCGATCTTTTTACTGATGCGTTTGATGCGCCGCATGGTTTCGTAATACAATTTTTGCGCCGGGAACTGTATGGTTGCGTCTCCACTATGTACTCCGGCGTATTCGATATGTTCACTGATTGCGTACATAACGATCTCACCATTGGCTGCAACCGCATCCATTTCTACCTCTTTGGCATATTCGATGAACTGGCTTACTACTACCGGATGCTTTTTACTTACGTTGGCAGCCAGTTTCAGGAAGCGTTCCAGCTCATCTTTGTTAGAGCAGACGTTCATCGCGGCACCACTCAATACGTAACTGGGGCGTACCAGTACCGGGAATCCAACCTCTTCTACGAAGTCGTTAATATCGTTCAGGCTACTTAGCTCTTTCCAGCGTGGCTGGTCTACTCCGATGCGGTCGAGCATGGCGGAGAATTTATGACGGTCTTCCGCGTTGTCGATGCTCTGTGCTGTTGTACCCAGGATATTTACCTTTTGTTCGTCCAGGCGTATAGCCAGGTTATTCGGGATTTGTCCCCCGGTCGAAACGATCACACCGTGCGGATTTTCCAGTTCCAGGATATCCATAACCCGTTCGAATGTGAGTTCATCGAAGTAAAGGCGGTCGCACATATCATAGTCTGTCGATACCGTTTCCGGATTATAATTGATCATTACCGAGCGGTAACCTTCTTTACGGATGGTATTGAGTGCCTGTACGCCACACCAGTCGAACTCTACCGAACTACCGATCCGGTAGGCTCCCGATCCAAGAACTACGATAGAGCGTTTGTCGCCCAGGTAGTTTACATCGTTTGCCGTACCGCTGTATGTCAGGTACAGGTAATTGGTTTGTGCCGGATATTCGGCAGCCAGGGTATCAATCTGTTTTACTACAGGTTTGATGCCCCGTGCTTTCCGTTCCTGGCGTACCTGCAGGGAGGCAGTTTCGCCGTCGGTTATATTTTCTTTAAAGAGGGCTTTTGCTATCTGGTAATCAGAGAAACCCTGTACTTTAGCCATACGGAACAGTTCGTCCGGTATATCCTGAACATTGTTATGTGCTTCCAGTTTATTAGCAGTCTGGTAAATGTCGTATAGTTTATGCAGGAACCATTTGTCGATCTTGGTCAGGTCGTGTATCTGGTCTATTGTATAACCGGCACGGAATGCTTTACTGATCACAAACACACGGCGGTCGGTGGGTTCACGCAGGGCTTTATCGATATCTGAAATTACAAGTTCTTTGTTTTCTACAAATCCGTGCATACCTTGCCCGATCATACGCAAACCTTTTTGGATCGCTTCTTCAAAGGTACGGCCGATGGCCATTACTTCGCCTACCGACTTCATGCTTGAGCCCAGTTCGCGGTCTACTCCGTGGAATTTACCTAAATCCCAACGGGGTATTTTACATACAATGTAGTCGAGTGCCGGTTCAAAGAACGCGCTGGTTGTTTTGGTTACCGAGTTCTTCAGGTCGAATAATCCGTATCCTAATCCCAGTTTGGCAGCAACGAATGCCAGTGGGTAGCCGGTTGCTTTGGATGCCAGTGCCGACGAACGGCTCAACCGGGCATTTACTTCGATTACACGGTAGTCTTCACTTTCCGTATCAAAGGCATATTGTACGTTGCATTCGCCTACGATACCGATGTGGCGGATGATTTTAATCGCCAGTTCGCGCAGTTTATGGTATTCGGTGTTTGTTAATGTCTGTGACGGTGCAACTACGATGCTTTCCCCGGTGTGGATTCCCAGCGGGTCGAAGTTTTCCATGTTACACACCGTGATGCAATTATCAAAGCGGTCGCGTACTACTTCGTATTCGATCTCTTTCCAACCTTTCAGACTCTTTTCAACCAATACCTGTGGCGAGAAAGAGAAGGCTTTTTCAGCCAATACATTCAGTTCTTCTTCGTTGTCACAGAAGCCTGAACCTAATCCTCCCAGTGCATAGGCCGCACGGATAATTACAGGATAACCCAGTTCCGCTGCAGCCCGGCGGGCATCTTCAATGTTTTCTACCGCTTCGCTTTTAATTGTTTTTACGTTGATCTCGTCCAGCTTGCGCACAAACAGTTCGCGGTCTTCCGTATCGATAATGGCCTGTACCGGAGTACCCAGTACCCGTACGTTGTATTTTTCAAGGATACCGTTCCGGTAAAGACTTACGCCACAATTCAGCGCTGTTTGTCCGCCGAATGCTAACAGAATACCGTCCGGACGCTCTTTTTCGATTACTTTCTCTACGAAGTAGGTAGTTACCGGCAGGAAATAAACCGTATCCGCCACTCCTTCCGAAGTTTGTACCGTCGCAATGTTGGGGTTAATCAACACAGTTTCGATGCCTTCTTCTTTGATTGCTTTCAAAGCCTGTGAACCTGAATAGTCAAATTCGCCTGCTTCACCGATTTTCAGTGCACCGGAACCGAGAATAAGTACTTTTTTAATGCTTGAATCCATATATTATTTGCTTTTTTTCTGTAGATGTTTGAATTAGTTGGTAGTTTCTTCCCGGGTAATGTATTCCGGCAACTTGCCTGTTTCCAGCGTTTCGGCAAACAGGTCGAACATGAACTCTGTATCTGTTGGGCCGCTGGATGCTTCGGGGTGGAACTGCGAAGAGAAGAACGGTTTTGTTTTGTGGCGGATTCCTTCGTTTGTACCGTCGTTCATGTTTACAAACAGTGGAGTCCAGTTTTCTCCTAACGAATCGTTATCTACCGCGTAACCATGGTTTTGCGAAGTGATGAAACATTTGTTTGTTCCTACCATACGTACCGGCTGGTTGTGGCTACGATGACCGTATTTGAGTTTGAAAATAGAGGCTCCTCCGGCTTTACCAAGCAGTTGGTTACCCATACAAATTCCGCAAACGGGTTTGTTGCCTTCCAGAGCTTTGCGTATATTGCGGACAGCCACGTCGCAGGTATCCGGGTCGCCGGGGCCATTACTGATAAACAGGCCGTCCCATTCCAATTGGTTGAAGTCGTAATCCCAGGGTACACGGATCACCGTCAGGTTACGGTCTACCAGGCAGCGGATAATGTTGTGTTTCACACCACAGTCTACCAATACAACCCGCTTCTTACCCTCTCCTTCGCCATAAGTAGTTACTTCTTTGCAGGATACGTTAGCCACCTGGTTTTCTGCGTTGGGGTCGCGGAACTCTATTTCCTGTGGGTCATTGAATACAATTTTTCCTTTCATGCTCCCTTTTTCGCGCAGCAATTTAGTCAGCGAGCGGGTATCTATCCCGTAAAGACCCGGTATCTGTTCGCTTTTTAACCACTCGCCCAGGCTTTCTACAGCGTTCCAATGATTAAATTCGTGGCTGTAATCACTGATGATGATTGCTTCGCAATGGATTTTTTCACTTTCCATGAAGGTAGCCACCCCGTCGCCACGGAAGGAACGGTCGGGTACGCCGTAATTTCCTACCAGCGGATACGTTAATACGATGATTTGCCCTGCGTAGGAAGGGTCTGTTAAGCTTTCCGGATATCCGGTCATCGCGGTATTAAACACTACTTCTCCGGCTACCGGTTTTTCGTAACCGAAAGAATATCCCTGGAATTCGCTTCCGTCGTCTAAAATCAATGTTGCCATAGTCAAATATAACCCCCTACCCCCTAAAGGGGGGATTGGAGTCTGTTTTATTGTTTATGTTTTGTTTTTTACTCTCAACTTTTTTACTGCTTTTATCTTTCATCCTTCACCAGTCCCCCCTTTAGGGGATTAGGGGGTTAAAATGCCAGTTTAATCCCTTTATTGAAATATATATCCTCCATGTAGTTAATAAACGCTTTATTAACCAGACGGATACCTCCGGGGGTTGGATAATTTCCGGAGAAATACCAGTCACCCGGGTGTTCCGGGCAGGAGGCGTGTAAACCTTCTATTGTCTGATACACAATTTCAACCTTCGCATTTGTACCGGCGGGTGTTAACAGTTCCACCATTTTGGCAGATATTTCCTCGTCGGTAAACGGTTCGTAGATATCCTGCACATAATTTACCAGTTGGCCGTTGGGCTGTGCCTGTTGTTTTTTGGCTTTCTGGTAAGCCACCAGTAACACATCTTCGCGGTTCCGTTCTTCCAGCAGGGCTACTGCTGCCCGGAAGGCTATGAACTCGTTCATACGCGACATATCAATCCCGTAATAATCCGGATAACGTACCTGCGGTGATGAGGAAACGATTACAATTTTCTTCGGTTGCAACCGGTCCAGTATTTTGATAATACTCTGCCGGAGGGTTGTACCCCGTACAATACTGTCGTCTATTACTACCAGATTGTCGAGTCCGGGACGTATACTGCCGTATGTAATGTCGTACACGTGGGCGGCCAGATCGTTCCGGCTGTTGCCTTCGGCTATAAAGGTACGTAATTTAATATCTTTAATCGCAACTTTTTCGCAACGGATTTTCATGGAAAGTATTCGTTCCAGTTCTTCTTCCTGCAACAGGTGTGAACGGTCGGCTATCCAATCTTTCTTGATCTGGTTCAGGTAGTTGTTCAGCCCTTCCTGTATTCCGTAATAGGCTACTTCGGCTGTGTTCGGGATAAACGAAAAGACGGTGTTTTTTAAGTCGTTATCTATTGCTTTAAGGATTCGGGGTACCAGATTTTCTCCTAACTTTTTCCGTTCCTGGTAAATATCCCGGTCGCTACCCCGTGAGAAATAAATCCGTTCGAACGAACAAGCCTGATTTTCGCGGGGTTCCAGTATCTGCGAGATTTTGACTTCTCCTTTTTTCGATACGAAAATGGCTTCGCCTCTGTTTAGTTCCTTTATATCTTCTGCCTGTACATTCATCGCCGTTTGTATAACCGGACGTTCGGATGCCAGCACCATAATTTCATCGTCTACATAATAGAATGCCGGACGTATGCCCCACGGGTCGCGCATGCTGAATGTTTCTCCGCTTCCGGTTAGTCCGCATATTACATATCCTCCGTCCCATACCGGGGTACATTCTTTCAGCACGTTGGCCAGGTCTATCTGATTCTCTATCGACTGGGTAATTTCTGTTCCGCAAAGATGCTGTTCCTGGCTTTGCTTAAACAGGCGTTCTACTTCACGGTCCAGCCGGTGACCCATTTGTTCGAGAATGATGTAGGTATCGGAGTATATCCGGGGATGTTGTCCGATGGCCGTAATCTGGTTAAAGATATCTTCTATATTGGTCAGGTTGAAGTTACCGCACAGAGCCAGGTTTTTGGCCCGCCAGTTGTTACGGCGAAGAAAGGGATGGATGTAAGACATACCGGATTTACCGGTAGTGCTATACCGCAAATGGCCCATATATAATTCGCCGGCGAAAGGAAGGTTACTTTTCGCAAAAAAGGGGTCTGAAAGTTTATCTTTTTCAACCCCTTTATACATATTGTGTACATTCGAAAATATTTCTGTTATGGCGCCTGTACCAATGGCTCTTTCCCGGAACATGTATTCTTCGCCGGGATTGGCTTCCAACTTAACACATGCCAGACCGGCTCCTTCCTGTCCGCGGTTATACTGTTTCTCCATTAGTAAGTAAAGCTTGTTAAGACCGTACATCCATGAACCGTATTTCTGGTGATAGTATTCCAGTGGTTTCAGCAGACGGATCATAGCGACTCCACATTCATGCTTTAATTGTTCCATTTTGTTGATTGTAATATTTGCTTATTTCTGTATGCAAAGATACGATTTTTGCTTTACATAATGATTAAAACAATTGAAATAATATGTCAATTTAACAGAAAAAGCAGAAAACAAAAGCATAAGGTTAAATAAAATTTGCTTTTCAAGTCAATAAGATATAATTTGTAATTAAATACGGTTTATATGGTTTCAATTTATCAGATGTTCTATATAAACCGTATTTATTGCTTATCGTCTCGTTACAAATTTATCGCTGGTGAAGCGGGTGATGCTGATGTCTTTAAATTTTTCTTTAAATTCCGGGCAGGGTTTAAAGCATATTCTTTTTATCCGGATATCCTTTCCTGTTATTTGGTCCGGATCTTTTATCTTATTTTTTAGTTCGGCCGAAAGCCAGAAAGTCCCCAAACCGTCTATTGTTACGGTATTGCCCATTCGTAGTTGCTGAACTATTACATCAATCAGTTGTTTTACTACTCCCTCTACGTCGCCTACTGTTATTGAACTTTTATCATTAATTAATTCGCCCATTTCTCTTAGAGTGGTATTGCGTCCGGTTAAGAGGGTGATTGAGTAAATAACGTTTCCGTCAGTGTCCTGCATGTTTTTGATTTCTTTAATTTTGTACTGTAGTGCCATGGTGATTAAGTTTTATGACGTTAATATTCAGATTACGGCTCGTTACTTTCCGCATTTTTGTCAGTAAGTATTTAAATTTACGTCCCGGTTGTAATAAGTTACCACCGGGTGATAAAATTTTACCACCTGGACGTGATTTTTTATCACCGGGTGGTAAATTTGAAAACTTATTGTTGCAAATTTACTAATTCGTTAGTGAAAATTGAATAGTTCTACAGGAAATATTTATCAGATATTTTTTTTCTGAGCAAATGGTCTAATCCGTAATAAATATAACCTATAATCAGGAAGACCAGTGTGAGTCCGGCTACGTTTAGTAATACCTGTTGCAGGCCTAATTGGTCTATGTTGATAAAGGCGTATGGATAGCGGCTGCCGGTGGATAGTATTTCGCCGCCTATGTGTGCTCTGATTATGGCAAAGAGAAAGTAAGCATAGGGTATTAATAACCACAGGAACGGGTCGAACTTTTTAAAGCGGCCTTTGGGGTCGAAGAGGAGCCAGTCGGCAACAGTCATCAGGGGTACTACGTAATGAACCAGTGTGTTTGCCATCGAATTTGCATATTCAGCGTTGCCCATGGTAAACAAATGCGGACGTAAAACGAAATGGAAAATCAGTCCTGTTACTGTAATGGCAAACATAACAGCTCCTTTAAACCGTGGGGCAAAGGTTTCTATTTTGTTTTCTGTTCGCAGGGTACCGAGATTCCAGCAAAAGGAACAGATAAAATAGAAGAGGCAGAGGATGTTGCTCTGGATTGTGTAATAGGTGAGGATGCCCCAATTGAGTTTGCCTTCGGGTAATCCTGAATTAAGATATAATCCCCATAGGCATAAAGTAATAAATATGGCTTTGTAGGCCATGAAAAAGTATTGGTTCCGGATGTACATACTGGTTGTTTAACTAATGCGTTTTTATAGAAACGATAAAGATATAAAAAATGTTTTGGGATAGATGTATAGACGAATAAAACATACTTTTGGAACACAATTTTGTAATGCAAATAGCCGTTATTTGTTAGTAAAACATCTGCTGTATGAAAATAAGAATATTATCCCTGTTGCTTTTTCTCTTTTTTACTGCATTCTGTGTAGAAGGGTATGCCCAGCAGGATACAACTGTTTTACACACAAAACATATACGCTTGCCTCGTCCCGAACATATTGATATAAGTGATATAGATATAGAAAAAGAATTGGACCGGCAACCGGCATTCGCGGTTTTTAAAGACGCTTTTTTTGTGACGGGTATTCCCTTAAATGAAAAGGTTAATAACCGTACGGCAGATGCCATGTTTCAGTTCAGTATCCGGCAGAGACTAACAAAAAGTTATCTTCCCTTTAATTTCTTCGCCTATCTTACGTTTAGTCAGAAAGCGTTCTGGGATATTTATGCGGAATCAAGCCCTTTCCGGGATATTAATTTTAATCCGGGATTAGGAGTAGGAAAATATTTGATTAAGGATAATAAACTGATTGGTGCAACCTTTATCCAGATTGAACACGAGTCCAATGGGAAGGATGGCGAGGAATCCCGTAGCTGGAATTATTTGAGTGTTTCGGCTAAGTTTTTTATTAATACCCATTTTACTACTCATGTTAAGCTTTGGGCTCCTTATGTGGACGGTGGTGAGAATAAAGATTTGATCCGTTACCGGGGGATTGGTACTGTTTCGGCCAATTATTTATCTCCAAATACGCTATGGTGGATTTCCGGCGAGTTGAATCCCCGCAAAGGTTTCGGGAATGTAAATACTACGTTTAGTGTGGCATATAAAATTTCTAATCGTTATAATCAATTTGTTTATGCCCGTTTTTTTAACGGGAGGGGGGATAGTTTATTGAATTATAAGCAGTATGAAATGAATATCCGGGTGGGTATCTGTATTAAGCCTGATTTTTATGGTATTTATTAGTCTGTTTATATTTTTTCTCTACTCATTTTGGAGGGTTGTAAAACAAATACAGGAGGGGATATGTTTTTTTTGTTTTAACCATTAAAATAATAGAGAAAGTATGTTTGGATTAGGAAAAGAAGCTCCGGATTATCTGGAAGACAAACATTTAAGTGTAGGTACAAGAGCATACATGAAAGTATTGAATAGCAGTGATACTCCGGTTGAATCCCTTTCTCCGGCAGAAGCCCGAAAGGTATTGGAAGGCGCACAGTCGTCGGTGCAGGTAGATGTTTCCGGCATCGAAGAGAGTTATAAGACAATTGAACAGGACGGTTTAACTGTTGATTTAGTAATTGTACGTCCGGAAGGTGTACAGGAGAAACTGCCGGTATTTATCTTTATCCATGGTGGAGGTTGGGTTTTAGGCGATTATCAGACTCATAAACGTTTGGTTCGTGACATTGTGGTTGAATCGCAATTTGCCGCTGTGTTTGTAGAGTATACCCGTTCGCCGGAAGCGAAGTTCCCGGTAGCCCTTAATCAGTGTTATGCCGCGGCTAAATGGGTGGCTGCCAATGGTGATGAAATTAATGTGGACGGAACGAAACTGGGTGTTATTGGTAACAGTGCCGGCGGTAATATGACTATCGGAACCTGTCTGAAAGCGAAGAATGAAGGCGGACCCGAAATTAAGTGCCAGGTGTTGATGTGGCCTTACAGTGATGCCGGAACTGATTTTGATTCGTATAAAGAGTACGGAAAGCAACGTTTCCTGACTACTACTTTGATGGAGTGGATGCGTGATAATTATCTTTCGGATAAAGATGAATATGATAATATTTATGTTTCTCCGGACAGTGCTACCAAAGATCAGTTGGCAGGTTTACCTCCTACATTGATTGAAGTGGCAGAGAATGATATTCTGCGTGACGGTGGCGAGAAACTGGGACGTCATCTGGACGAAGCAGGTGTGTACGTTACTACTATCCGTTTCAATGGGGTAACGCACGACTGGGGCTTACTGAATGGGTTTGCCGAATTATCTCCGGTAAAAAGTCTGGCTTTGTTTACTGCAGCTATGCTGAAGAATTATCTGAAGTAAGAGTAACCGGTTATTATATAGTAAAGGACATTTTTCATATGAAAAATGTCCTTTACTTGTTATACAGAGGTCGTATCCTCTAATTGTTCCAGCTTTTATCTTTGTTCTTTAAAAAAGGCTATTCGCTGCATTTGTCCGCTTTCGGTAATGAGAGTGGAATAGCGTTTAACTGTTTTGATCCATTCTTTTTGTGACCGGCAAACTTCCGGGTGTAGGGTGTCGATGGAATTGAGCGAGTATAACCGTAATAAACAAACCCGGAAATCTCCTTTTTCGAGATAAGTAAAAGAGGATTCAAAATGAATGTTTGATAAATATATGTGGACCCGGTTTCCGTTGGAATAGCATCCGTCTGAAGCTATTTGTTCCGTTTTATCCAGTAACGACAACAGGTCTTCTTTGATTGCCGATACATCCTGGCCGGTGATATAATTTAATTTGTGGAAATAATTAACTTCTTTGATAAAGGCTTCAAAAATACGGGTGTCCCAGATCATGTTTGTATTGGGTACATGTTGTATGGCGTATTGAATTTCATTTTGTAAAGTTTGTACCTCTTCCGGAACGATGATGTGCTTTAATGAACTCCCGGGCCTGAATTTATCTGTTTGGTGGAGCCACCGGCACAGCCTGAACTTTATAAGGTTCGGGTAAGGCAGGTAAAGCACAAATGGGATATTATTGGAAACTGTACTGATAGAAGCTGTAGGGTTTCCTACCATAAGTTCAAGATATTCTTTGAAGCGGGTAAGAACGTTACAATAATTAGTTAATGCTTTGTCCGTATGAACCAGATTCAGGTAAAAACACCTGTTTTACTACCAAAGTTGCCAATTACCTGATCCAAAGAGAGTCCTAATTTACATGCGATCAGCGCAGCTTCATAGAACGTGAAAGGTACTTCGTTTCTTAACCGCCGGTACGAAGCTTCTTTGCCTATTTCCAGTATTTCCATTATCCGGGTTGCTATATTGACCTGCGGAGGTAAGATTTCCTGGATTGCTTTTATTAAGTTGATATTTAATTCCTCTTTCATGACTTTGTGTTATTTTGACTGTTTAAGTTTTTTGTTTTTTGTAATCATATTACTATAAGTGATGTGAATTAAGGATATACAATTTATTTGTTGTACAAATTTAATTAATTCATTTGGGGCTTTTGGTTCGTTATTTAAGTTTGTTTGTGTGTGTATTTTCAAATATAGATAGTAGTAGATCTTCTTTGTGCCGGAAATTGAAAATATGTAAGCTGTGAGAAAATGTTTTTGCATATTTTGTTTATGAGCGCTTTTTTGGATAAAATAAAGTGTAGATTTATTTATGGATTGACTGTAAAAATTACGATTAAATTTGTTTCTTCTTTTGATTCTTTTTATTTTCGGCGCAGGCTCATGATATTGGGCCTTTAACATGTAAAATAACAGGAGATGAGGATTATAAATCTGTCGGAGAAGGATAGTATATTGAACCGGTATGTTGCCGAGTTGAGGGATGTACATATTCAGGGTGATAGTTTACGGTTTCGTAGAAATCTGGAACGGATAGGGGAAGTGATGGCTTACGAGATTACGAAAGAGTTTGATTATATTTCTACAGATGTGGAATCGCCGTTGGGTGTTGCACCGGTTAATTTGCCCCGGGACCAGGTGGTGCTTAGTACTATTCTGCGTGCCGGCATACCTTATCATCAGGGATTTCTGAATGCGATAGATTATGCCGGAAATGCGTTTGTTTCTGCTTACCGGAAGTATAAAGATACATTGAAGTTTGATATTCATATTGAATATATTGCCTCTCCCCGTCTGGATGAAAAAACACTTATTGTTACCGATCCGATGCTGGCAACCGGTAGTTCTATGGAACTGGCTTACCGTGCGCTTCTCACAAAGGGTACACCCGCAAAAGTTCATCTGGCTTCTATTATTGCCAGCCGGCAGGCGTTGGATTATTTGAAAGAAAAATTTCCCTGCGAAAATATTACCGTATGGGTTGCGGCAATAGATCCGGTTATAGATGAACACTCCTATATTGTGCCTGGTTTGGGTGATGCCGGGGATCTGGCGTATGGGGAGAAGACCCCTTAACCCCCTAACCCCCTAAAGGGGGGATTGGAAATGCATGCTATTAAAAAAGGCAGAGCGGAATCCGCTCTGCCTTTTTATTTTGAGTTAACTAATTGTCAAGTAAATTAATATCCTCTGATTGCTTTGATGCCTGGAAGTACTTTTCCTTCGATTGCTTCCAGTAAGGCGCCTCCACCGGTTGATACGTAAGATACTTTATCGGCGATACCGAATTTATTTACGCAGGCAACTGAGTCGCCACCGCCTACTAATGAGAAGGCTCCGTTTTTAGTTGCTTCAACAACCGCATCACCTACTGAACGTGAACCATGAGTGAAGTTATCGAATTCAAATACTCCTGTCGGACCGTTCCAAAGGATTGTTTTTGAATTTTTGATTACATCAGCGTAGATCTTTTCTGTTTCCGGGCCGATGTCAAGACCTTCCCAACCGTCAGGAATTTCATTTACCGGTACAAATTTTGTGTTTGCATCGTTGCTGAAAGCGTCTGCGATTTTCGCATCAACGGCTAAAACAAGGTTTACACCTTTGTCTTTCGCTTTTTGCATTAATTCCAGAGCGAGATCTAATTTGTCGTCTTCGCAGATAGAATTACCGATTTTTCCACCCAACGCTTTGGTGAACGTATAAGTCATACCACCGGTGATGATCAGGTTATCAACTTTATCCAGCAGATTTTCAATAATATCAATTTTTGAAGATACTTTTGAACCACCCATGATAGCAGTGAACGGACGTTGGATGTCTGTCATTACTTTTTCAACGGCTTTTACCTCTTTTTCCATCAGGTAACCGAACATTTTGTGGTCGGCATCAAAATAGTCAGCGATCAAAGCTGTAGAAGCGTGGGCGCGGTGAGCAGTACCGAATGCATCGTTTACATATACATCTGCATAAGAAGCCAGTTTTTTAGTGAATTCTTTCTGGCTCTCTTTCACTGCTTTTTTAGCCGCAGCTTTTTCTTCTTCTGTCGCGTCTTCGGCCAGACCTCTGGGTTTACCTTCTTCTTCGGCATAGAAACGCAGGTTTTCGAGTAACAGTGCTTCGCCCGGTTTGAGTGCAGCCGATTTTTCAGCAGCCTGTTCGCCTACGCAATCATCAGCAAACTGTACATCAACACCCAGTAATTCAGAAACACGTGGTAAAATGTGTTTCAAAGAAAATTTATCGGTAGGGCCTTTCGGACGTCCCAGGTGAGAACCGATAATCACACTGCCTCCGTCATTTAAAATTTTCTTCAGTGTAGGAAGAGCTGCACGGATACGAGTATCGTCTGTAATATTGAAGTTTTCATCCAACGGTACGTTGAAATCGACTCTTACAAATGCCTTTTTGCCGGCAAAATTGAAATTGTCTATCGTTTGCATAGTTTTTATAATTAAATATGTATTAAAATATCACATTAAACGATTGCAAACTTACACAAAAATATTTTATTAACACTCTTTGCTCTATATTATTATCAGACTAATTTTATAAACTTTTTGTTGATATGAAATGTTGCCGGATCTGTTTTTTCGTGTGGGTTGCAAAATAAAAATATCAAAAAAAGAGGGAAAATATTTGCAGTTTGTAAGAGGTTTTATATATTTGTTGCCGAATTAATAAAATTACAGAGATGAACAACGTATTGGTAAATGCATATTGGTGGCGCTTCTTATTACCCTCCCGGTCGTAAGGAAGCAGACTTATGTATATACTGATATAGTAAAAGATATTGAAAAAGGTCTGTCGCACTTGCGGCAGGCCTTTTTTCGTTAAAGAGATATTCAAGAAACAATAAAATTAATTATATAAAAGATGAGTACGTATCAGATTGATAAGGAAGGTTATTATGGAGAGTTTGGCGGGGCGTATGTTCCCGAAATACTTCATAAGTGTGTAAAAGATTTGCAGGAAACGTATGTAAAAGTACTGGAAAGTGAGGATTTTAAAGAAGAGTTTGACCAGTTGCTGCGGGATTATGTAGGTCGTCCTTCTCCTCTTTATTTTGCCAAACGTTTAAGTGAATTGTATGGTTGTAAGATTTATCTGAAACGGGAAGACCTGAACCATACGGGAGCACATAAGATCAATAATACGGTAGGGCAGATATTGCTTGCCAGACGTATGGGTAAAACCCGTATTATTGCCGAGACCGGTGCCGGGCAGCACGGGGTGGCAACTGCTACTGTTTGCGCGCTGATGAATATGAAGTGTGTGGTGTATATGGGTAAAACCGATGTGGAACGCCAACACCTGAATGTGCAACGTATGAAAATGTTGGGAGCGACTGTTGTACCTGTTACTTCGGGCAATATGACGCTGAAAGATGCCACGAACGAAGCAATCCGCGACTGGTGTTGTAATCCTTCGGATACCTTTTATATTTTAGGTACGGCTGCCGGCCCACACCCTTATCCTGATATGGTGGCCCGTTTGCAATCTGTGATCAGCGAAGAGATTAAAAAACAATTGTTGGAGCAGGAAGGACGCGAAAATCCGGATTATCTGATGGCTTGTCTGGGGGGTGGAAGTAATGCTGCCGGAACAATTTATCATTATCTGGATAATGAAGAGGTGAAGATCGTATTGGCTGAAGCCGGAGGGAAAGGTGTTGAAACCGGAGAGACGGCTGCTACTATTCAGATCGGTAAAATCGGAATTATTCATGGTTCCAAAACGTTGGTTATGCAGGATGAGGATGGACAGATAGAAGAACCTTATTCTATTTCGGCCGGACTTGATTATCCGGGTATTGGTCCCTTGTATCCCAGCCTGGTGGCCCGTGGGCGTGCTACGGTTTATTCTGTTAATGACGATGAAGCCCTGGATGCGGCATTCGAGTTGACCCGTATTGAAGGTATTATTCCCGCATTGGAGTCTTCCCACGCATTGGCTGCCCTTAAAAAAGTGAATTTTAAACCGGATGATGTGGTTGTTCTGACCGTATCCGGAAGGGGAGATAAAGATATTGAGACCTATGTAAAGGCTATGAACGAAAGAGAAAATAAATAATATAACTCCTATGAACTATACATTTAAAACCATAAGTAAAAAAATACTGGGCGACCTTCATACGCCGGTGAGCATATATCTAAAGGTCAGGGATATTTATCCGGAATCTGCCTTGTTGGAAAGTTCCGATTATCATGGTAATGAAAACAGTCATTCATATATTGCTCTTTGTCCGCTGGGCAGTATCGGTATTAATAACGGGGAAAGTACAGCCGGGTTTCCGGGAGGCATACAGGAGGTAAAAGCCATGACGGAAGATTATAGTGTAGCCGATGCGATGAATGACTTCCTTAAACGGTTTACTGTAACGGGCGAATACCGTGAAGCGTGCGGCCTGTTTGGTTATACGGCTTTCGATGCGGTACGCTATTTTGAGAATATTCCCGTGATGGAGGCTCATCATGCAGAAAATGATGCACCGGATATGCTCTATATATTGTATAAGTATATAATGATATTTAATCATTTTAAAAATGAATTGATTCTGGTTGAGTTGGTACAGGAGGGAGAAGAAAGTTCCCTGCAACAGATTGAGACACTGCTCGAAAACCGTAATTTCGCATCTTATAATTTTCAGCCGGTTGGACCCGAAACCTCTTCTATTACCGACGAGGAATACAGAGCGATGGTACGCCAGGGTGTAAAACATTGTATACGGGGGGATGTGTTCCAGATCGTATTAAGCCGCCGGTTTGAACAGGCTTTTAAAGGAGATGATTTTAAGGTGTACCGGGCATTGCGTAGTATTAACCCTTCCCCTTATCTTTTCTATTTTGATTTTGGTGGTTTTCGTATTTTTGGTTCTTCGCCTGAAACTCATTGTAAAGTTGAGGAGGGGTATGCCAGTATAGACCCTATTGCAGGAACTGCTTTCCGTACCGGAAATGTAGCGGTTGATAAACAACGTACCGAAGCTTTACTGGCCGACCCGAAAGAGAATGCCGAGCATGTGATGTTGGTAGACCTGGCACGGAATGATTTGAGTAGGAATGCCCATGGTGTACAAGTTGATTTCTATAAAGAGGTACAATATTATAGTCATGTGATTCATCTGGTATCCCGTGTTAGTGGTGATATCAATCCGGATAGTAATCCTGTAAAGACCTATATTGATACGTTCCCGGCAGGTACTTTGAGTGGTGCGCCTAAAGTGCGGGCGATGCAACTGATCACTGATCTTGAGAAACACAACCGGGGGGCATATGGGGGTTGTATCGGTTTTATTGGTTTTAACGGCGATTTGAATCAGGCTATAACAATCCGTTCTTTTGTGAGCCGTGGTAATGTGCTTTACTATCAGGCGGGTGCCGGTATCGTGAATCAGAGTAATGATGAAAGAGAGTTGCAGGAGGTAAATAATAAGCTGGGAGCACTGAAGAAAGCGATTGATCTGGCAGAAACATTAAAGAATTAAAAAGTAAATACAGCAATGAGTATATTATTATTTGACAATTACGACTCTTTCACTTATAACCTTTTACATATATTGAAAGAGTTAGGGGCAGAAGTAGAGGTTCACCGGAACGATAAGATATCACTGGACGAGGTAGACCGTTTCGATAAGATCGTTCTTTCTCCCGGACCGGGTATCCCGGAAGAGGCGGGTATTCTGTTACCCCTGATTGAACGGTATGCACCTACGAAAACGATATTGGGTGTTTGTTTGGGCGAGCAGGCGATAGGGCAGGTATTCGGTGCAAAATTGATTAACCTGCCACATGTGCACCATGGCGTATGTTCGGATATCCGTGTAACAGCTAATGATCCTATTTTTGAGGGGTTAAGTCCTGCTTTCCGTGCCGGACGTTACCATTCCTGGGCAGTATCCAAAGAAGATTTTCCGGATTGTCTGGAGATTACAGCAGAAGATAT
The DNA here is from genome assembly GCA_021203545.1 of Tannerellaceae bacterium. Classification (GTDB taxonomy): domain Bacteria; phylum Bacteroidota; class Bacteroidia; order Bacteroidales; family Tannerellaceae; genus UBA4116. Next base: position 21,198 of record JAJQAZ010000094.1, read on the forward strand.
TGTAGATGGCCAGATTATGGGCCTCCGTCACCGGGAATATAATGTGAGAGGTATTCAGTTTCATCCTGAATCGGTACTTACTCCACAGGGAAAAAGAATTATTGCGAATTGGATGAAATTATAACTTAGTAGTTAAGTAGTCAAGTGGTCATCGTTCGCTTTGCTCACTAGTAGTCAAGTAGCAAGAACAGAAAACAGGAATATTCTCTATTCTTTCCACTTAACTACTGCGAGCAACGCGAGCTAACTACTAAGGAGCGAAGCGACTGATGACTCCTAACGAGCAAAGCGAGTGATAACTACTTAAAAAAAATAAAGATTATGAAAGACATACTATACAGGCTTTTTGAACATCAATTTCTGGGAAAGGAAGAAGCTAAAGAGATACTTCAGAATATTGCTGAAGGAAAATACAATGATTGCCAGATATCAAGTCTGATTACTGTTTTCCTGATGCGGAATATCTCTGTAGAGGAACTGACCGGTTTTCGTGAAGCGTTGCTTGAAATGCGCGTGCCGGTGGACCTTTCGGAGTATAAAGTAATAGATATTGTAGGTACCGGAGGGGATGGTAAAAATACATTTAATATCAGTACTGCAGCCTGTTTTGCAGTAGCTGGTGCCGGTTATCCGGTGGTGAAACATGGTAATTACGGAGCCACTTCTGTTAGTGGTGCCAGTAATGTGATGGAACAGCATGGAATTGTTTTTTCTAAAGATATCAGTAAACTCCGGGAATCGATGGATAAATGCAATATGGCTTATTTGCATGCTCCGCTTTTCAATCCGGCGCTTAAAGCAGTCGCTCCGGTACGGAAAAGTCTTGCTGTTCGAACATTTTTTAATATGTTAGGGCCGCTGGTAAATCCGGTGATCCCAACTTATCAGTTGCTGGGTGTGTATAATATGCCTTTGTTGCGTTTATATAGTTATACCTATCAGGAAAGTGGCACTCGTTTCGGAGTTGTTCATAGTCTGGACGGTTATGATGAGATTTCGCTGACTTCAGCGTTTAAGGTATCTATGCCGGAAATGGAAAAGATTTATACTCCCGAAATGATCGGTTTTAAACGTTGTAAAGAAGAGGAGTTGTTTGGGGGTGAAACTGTAGAAGATGCAGCTGCGATATTTGATGCCGTATTGAATAATACCGCAACTGCTCCACAGAAAAACTGTGTGATTGTAAACGCAGCCTTTGCTATCCAGGTCATCTGTCCTGAAAAGCGGATTGAAGAGTGTATAGCAGAGGCAGGAGAGTCCATTGAAAGTGGGAAGGCATTGAATATATTTAAAAAGTTTATTCAGATAAACAAATAGAAGTATCCGTTCTCTGTTCGGCGTAGTGTCTTCGCTACGTCGCTAAAATCTTATGAAGCTCCAGCTTCATGTGAGGCAGGAGCCTCACTCTTATAAACGACGTAGCGAAGACGCTACGCCGAACAGAGGATCTCTAAAGGGGGAACTATTAGTATTTTTATGAAATATTGAAGTAATGAAAGAAAACAAATCAAAGATATCCTCTCAATGCCCCCCTTTAGGGGGCTGGGGGGTGGTGTGGAAATTGATATTCTTGACACTATCATTGCCAATAAAAGACTTGAAGTGAAGCGTCAGAAGCAGGCTGTGCCTCTTCAAACGTTAATTTCTCTGGGCAATGACCGGATTGACCGTCCGGTAAATTCTATGCGCCGGTCGCTGGAGAATTCGGATTCCGGGATTATTTCGGAGTTTAAACGGAAATCGCCTTCTAAAGGGTGGCTTCATCCCGGGGCTCGTGTGCAGGAGGTGATCCCTTGTTATGAGAAGTATGGCGCTTCTGCCTGTTCGATACTGACAGATGGTGATTTTTTTGGAGGTGCTTTTGGTGATTTGTATCAAGCCCGGAAACTGGTTAATATACCACTGTTAAGAAAAGATTTTATCATAGACCCTTACCAGATTTATCAGGCACGGGTAATGGGGGCTGATGCTATTTTGCTGATTGCCGCTAATCTGACACAAGACGAGTGCCTGGAACTGGCTAAGACGGCACATTCGTTATCTCTTGAAGTTTTATTGGAAATCCATACGGAAGAAGAGTTGGAATATCTGAATCCATATATTGATATGTTGGGAGTAAACAACCGGAATCTGGGTACTTTCCATACGGATGTACAGAACTCGTTCCGGTTGATAGAACAAATGAAACAGAAGGCTGCGAAAACAGGATATAATCCGTTAATGATTTCCGAAAGTGGAATCTCTGATCCGGCTACTGTTGCTCAATTAAGGGAGGCTGGTTTTCGTGGTTTCCTGATCGGGGAAACCTTTATGAAAACAGAGGATCCGGGAAAAGCGCTGCAGGATTTCATCCTACAAATGAAAAGTGAAAAATGAAAAGTGAAATGAGCGAATAAGTTCCCGGATCAGGTCCGGGAACAAGGAGTATAAATAACATTATTCTATGATAATTAAAGTTTGTGGAATGCGGGAACCGGAAAATATTCAACAGGTAGCTGCTTTGGGTATTGACTGGATGGGATTCATTTTTTATCCCAAATCTCCCCGCTATATATTGAAAGATAATTGTCAACCGCAGATCGGCCTTAGCCAATTGTCAATTGTCAACCGCAGATCGGCCTTAGCCAATTGTCAATTGTCAATCGCAGATCGGCCTTAGCCAATTGTCAATTAAAACGGGTTGGTGTTTTCGTCAATGAAACGGTTGATCAACTTCGTATGTTGGCAGATACCTATGGATTGGATTATCTTCAACTACATGGAAGTGAGTCTCCTGAACTTTGCCGGATATTGAAGGATGAAGGTTATCAGGTTATTAAAGTTTTTTCGATTGCATCTGAAGAGGATTTGAAAACTGTATCTCTCTATGAAGGAGTGGCCGGTTATTTCCTTTTTGATACCAAATGCAAAGAGTATGGAGGGTCCGGGAAAAAGTTTGACTGGCCGGTCTTACAGGCCTATACAGGAACAACTCCTTTTTTATTGAGTGGTGGTATTGGTCCGGATAGTGTGAAAGATATCTGTGATTTTTCTCATCCTACGTTGGCCGGGATTGACCTGAACAGTGGTTTCGAAATTGCACCAGCCAGAAAAGATCCGGAAGCTCTCTCTGTTTTTATAAATAAGATTAAAGAAATAAAAAACAAATAGATCATGAATCGCATAACAACATTATTTGAAAAGAAAAAGAACGGAATCCTTTCTGTTTATTTTACAGCCGGTTATCCACAGTTGGATAATACGACCCGTATATTGAAAGCCATGCAACAGAAAGGAATTGATATGGTGGAAGTAGGTATACCTTTCTCTGACCCAATGGCCGATGGTCCGGTTATCCAGGAGTCTTCAACCGTGGCTTTGTGTAATGGCATGAGTCTGCGGATACTGTTCGAACAACTAAAAAATGTACGGAATGAAGGAATAACTATTCCTATCGTATTAATGGGCTATCTTAATCCGATCATGAATTTTGGTTTTGAAGCATTCTGTGAAAAAGCTGCCGGAGTAGGGGTGGACGGGATTATTATTCCTGACCTTCCTTTTGCCGATTATATGGCAGAATATAAAGATGTAGCAGCAAAATATGATCTGAAAATGATTATGCTGATTACTCCTGAAACTTCAGAAGAGCGTATCCGGTTGATAGATGACCATACGGACGGGTTTATTTATATGGTGTCCAGTGCAGCGATCACAGGAGCGCAGAAAAGCTTTAATGAGGAAAAGCAGGCCTATTTTCGCCGGATCAACGCTATGAACCTGAAAAACCCCCGGTTAGTAGGATTTGGTATCAGTAATAAAGAAACTTTTGAAGCTGCGGCATTTAACTCTTCGGGTGCTATTATCGGTAGTAAATTTATTCAGTTAGTAGGAACAGAACCAACTCCGGAACAGGCAATAGATAAGTTGTTGGCGGCTTTACAGGAATAGGGTATTGTTATAAAAAAGCGAAGGTGGACTAAACTCACGTTTGGTCCACCCCCTGAGAATTAAAAACTAACCTAATCCATCTGTGTATATAACCATAGTTAAGGTACATATGGTTATCGCTTAACTAATCATAAAAAAAGTCTTACACCTTTACTCTTGAACAAATATCGGTCTTCTACAAATTTCTACAGTATATTTTTTGTAAAAACTTTCAAAAACGCGAAATTTTTTGACTTATGTCAATTATTCAGAGTAGATAATCCCGTTCTTACCCTACTTAGTGTCTCTTTTGACATCAAAAGATAGGAGGCTATATAGCCTAACGGTACCCTTTTTATCAGATCCGGACGTTGTGTAATTAAACTCAGGTATCGCTCCTGAGCATTTTCAAAACGAAAGGAACTGATTTTGTTTCTTGATTCCAATAATAACGATTCCAGAATACGACGATATAATATCTCTATATCCGGATGTTTATTAACTAATTCCATAAAATTATCCCGGGGAATCTCATATACGACTGTTGGCTCCAATGCCGTAACAGTAAGATGAGAGGGATTTTTGTGGAAATAACTTTCATCACAAATTGCAAACGAATCGGCGCCTCCAAAATGAACTGTTACCTCCTTTCTCTTCTTATGGTAATAAAACCGTAGTAGTCCACTATCTATATAGATAATGTTTTCATGAACGCCACCCTCTTTTAAATATACCTGATTTTTCTTTAACTCTTTGCGGATTAGAATGGCGCTTAAATCTCTAATCGCATGTTCACTCAGAGGCGAAAAATTATCAGAGAGCCTCCGCGTCACAAGAATATTTGTGCTCATTGTTTATAATATCTGTACGAAGATAAGAAAAAGATATGACTTAATAGAAAGTGTAAGATTTTTTATATATTTTACAATCTTTCTTGCATTCATTTAAGTTATCTTCTTTTTTCTCTTTTTGTTATCTGCTAATTAGAATCTTGTACTGTTGGTTGGTTTAATTACCTTTGTCCGGTAAAACAAGATTGATATGAAGATTGAACAAAATTATTCACTCATAAACTATAATACCTTTCGTTTACAGGTTAATAGCCGTTGGTTCATGGAATATGATAATGAAGAAGAGCTGCAGAAAATTCTACGGGACGAATATTTTCAGGAATCCCTTTCTCTTCATATAGGTTCCGGTAGCAATTTATTGTTTCTGAATGATTATAACGGTATTATCCTCCATTCAAATATAAAAGGAATAGAAATTACTCATGAATCCGGTGAACATGTGTTTTTACGGATTGGAGCGGCAGAGAAATGGGATGATATTGTTGCTTTTGCTGTAGAGCAGGGTTGGGGTGGTATAGAGAATCTTTCCGGGATACCCGGCGAGGCTGGTGCCGCGGCAGTGCAGAATATCGGTGCTTATGGTATGGAGATCAGGGATGTGATTGAAGCAGTAGAAACTTATAACCAGCTAACATTTGAAAGAAAGGTTTTCACCTCTGAAGAATGTAACTATGGATACCGGAACAGTTATTTTAAGAATGAGCATAATGATCCCTATATTGTTACTTATATAAATATCAAACTATGCAAAAATCCTCAATATTGTGTGGATTATGGAAATCTACGGCAACAATTGGGAAAGGAAGAAGAGATGGATTTAAAGAAAATCCGCGAAGCAGTTCTCGCCATACGGAAAGAAAAGTTACCGGACCCCGGGGTAATAGGAAATGCCGGAAGCTTTTTTACCAATCCGGCTATCGAAGAGGCACATTTTAACCGGTTAATAAACCGTTATCCCCGGATACCTTCTTATCCTGTGGAAGAAGGAAAACGAAAGATTCCGGCCGGCTGGCTGATCGAACAGTGTGGTTTTAAGGGAAAAACGCACGGAAACGTGGGCGTGCATGAAAAGCAGGCATTGATATTGGTTAATCTGGGAGAAGCAACCGGAGATGAGATTGCTTTAGTGGCAGAAAGTATCCGGATGGCTGTTTTGGAACAATTTGAAATAGAATTGATACCGGAAGTGAAGTATATAGGATGATGAAACTTACCTTTTTGGGTACAGGTACCTCCACCGGTGTACCCGAGATTGGATGTGGTTGCGACGTGTGTACCAGCCGGGATCCCCGGGATAACCGTTTACGTGCCTCTTTACTGGTTGAAACAGGAGGAATTACTTTCATAATAGATTGTGGTCCGGATTTCCGGTATCAGATGCTTCGTCAACATATCAGACACATTGATGCAATTCTTCTTACCCATGAGCATTATGATCATGTATCAGGGCTGGATGATGTCCGGAAATTCAGTTATACCAATGGTATGGATGTGTATGCTGAGGAAAACGTACTGGATGCTATCCGCACCCGTATTCCTTATGTGTTTCGTGAAAATAAATATCCGGGCGTGCCGGAATTGAATCTGCACCCTATTACGACGGCTCCTTTTAAAATTAATGGAACAGAGATTATTCCGGTTCGTTTGATGCATCATCGTTTGCCTATTTTAGGTTTCCGGATCGGTAATATGGCCTACCTGACCGATTTGAAGACCATACCCGAAGAAGAATATAGTAAACTGAAAGATCTGGATGTTTTGATTATAAATGCTCTGAAATTTGGAACTCATCTTTCCCATCAGGGAGTAGACGAGGCTTTGCAGCAAATAAAGAAAATTGCCCCACGTGAAGCATGGCTCACACATATGAGTCACACAGTAGGCCTACATAGTGAGATAGAAAAAGATTTGCCACCGCATATACATTTTGCTTATGACGGACTTGTAATAAATATGGCCAATTAAAATGAACGTTTAATTTAACCAGTAGTTTTTCAATGCGGAACCTCTAAAAAATAGATTATTTAGTATTATTC
>JAJQAZ010000179.1:0-2552 GCA_021203545.1 Tannerellaceae bacterium
TAATAGATGTAAAATATATTTTCTTTTGTATAACAATATGTAGGTATCTATCCTTCTGAATCGATCTTAAAATACCTATTTGTGCTGATTGACTGGTGGTGTTTTTTGTGGGAAATTTGCATCCGGAAAACATTTTAAGATATGAAGGTTATTAAACAAACTCGTTTTAGAAAATTATTACAGTTTTGTATTCTCTTTGCAGGCATAATTTCTATGCTTTTTTGCACAACAACAGCTTCAGCCAATCAACGCGGACGTTCCTGTGTTGTACGGGGAACCATTAAAGATACCAACAATCAGGTAATCGAATATGCGACCGTATATATTAAAGGTACAACCCTGGCTGTCAATTCCGATGAAAAAGGTGAATATTTTCTGCGTGTAATGCCGGGCAAACATATAGTATGTGCTCAATTAATGGGTTATACAACATTCGAAAAAGAGATCGAACTCAAACCCGAAGAACGGATTGCACTTAATATAACACTCTCGCAGGAACAATTCCAGTTGGATGAAGTAGAAGTCGTTGCCGTATCTCCGGTACAGCAAATCAATAAATCCGCATATAATGCCATAGCAATCGATGCGAAAGCATTGCAGAACACAACCCTTGATCTGGCGAATGCCATGGAAAAAGTATCCGGTGTAAAACTCCGCGAATCCGGCGGACTGGGTTCCGACCTGCAATTCTCTCTGAATGGTTTTACCGGCCGTCATATCAAATTCTTTCTGGATGGTGTACCCATGGAAGGAATGGGGTCTTCTTTCCAGATCAATAACATTCCGATCAATATGGCAGAACGGATCGAAATATACAAAGGAGTAGTGCCGGTTGGTTTTGGTGGCGATGCAATTGGTGGTGCCATTAATATTGTAACCAACCAGAGCCGCCGTACCTATGTCGATGCCTCTTACTCATACGGCTCATTCAACACACACCGTACTTCGGTTAATGCCGGTTATACCAGTAAACAGGGTGTAATGTTCGAACTGAATGCATTCCAGAATTATTCCGATAATACATATACTATATATAATGCGGTAAAAGATTTTGAACTGGGTGGAACCGATACAGACAAAGTGGAAAAAATAAAAAGATTCCATGATACCTACCACAATGAAACATTAATTGCAAAAGTAGGGCTTGTAAAGAAAAGTTTTGCGGATCGTTTAGTTTTTGGCATAAACGTAGGTAAAAGTTATAAAGATATTCAGAATGGGGTAAGACAAAATATTGTATACGGACAAAAGCATAACAAGGGAGAAAGTTTTATGCCTTCACTCCAATATGCAAAACGAGACCTCTTTGTGGAAGGACTGAATGTGAACCTGACTGCAAATTATAATAAGAATTTGATACACAATGTAGATACATCCGTTTATGAATACAACTGGCGGGGCGAAAAAAATTATACAGGTTCATTGGGTGAACAGAATTACCAGAATTCCGAATATCAGAATAAAAACTGGAATACAACATTTACCTCTCACTATATATTGAATGAACTACACTCTTTTACGCTGAACAATGTATTTAGCTCGTACGACCGTAGTACCCGTGCCAGTGTTAGCGAAGCTACACTGGCTACCGATACTATGCCAAAGGCATCCCACAAAAATGTATTGGGGCTGGACTATAAATTCAATTACAAAGAAACATGGAATGTATCCGTATTTGGTAAACATTATCTGCAATATAGTAAAGGACCCAGGAATATTTCCACCACATCAAGTGCTCAGTATGAAACGTTCGAGGAAACATTTACCGCATTGGGATATGGTATAGCCGGAACCTATTTTTGGGGTGATTTCCAGGCAAAAGTATCATATGAAAAAGCGTATCGTTTACCAACCGATAGCGAACTATTTGGAAATGAAGACCTCGAACAGGGTTCTACTGATCTGAAAGCTGAAAACAGTGATAACTACAATATCAATTTATCATTTAATAAAACATTCAACAGAACTCACTATATTTTCGTCGATGCCGGATTTATGCTGCGTAATACCAAAGATTATATACGCCGTGTAACGGAAGGTATTTCGGGAGGGCTATTTGTAGGCACTCATGTTAACCACGGCTATGTTCGTAATAAAAGTTTCAATGGCGAAGTCCGGTACGGGTATAAAAATATAGTATCCGTAGACATGAATGTTACCAGCCAAAACATACGTGATAATGAAAAAAGCACCATGATAACAACAGAAAGTTCCACCTATAAAGTACGTCTCCCCAATATGCCTTACTTCTTTTTCAATGGAGATGTACAGTTAAACTGGAATAACTTCGTTCAGAAGGGCAATCATTTAAGTGTAGGATATAATAATAATTATGTGGGGGAATTCCCTCTCTATTGGGAAAACCATGGGAATACAAATAAACATTATATACCTAAACAGTTTTCGCACGACGTAAATTTGACTTATGCTATTCGGAACGGACGATACAATATTTCATTGGAATGCAGGAACCTGACAGATGAAAGACTCTATGATAATTTTAGTCTGCAAAAACCGGGTAGGGCATTTTATGCTAAAGTAAGATACTTCTT
>JAJQAZ010000179.1:2562-27993 GCA_021203545.1 Tannerellaceae bacterium
ACTTCTTTAATAAATAAATTATAAATCAAAAATATTCAAATAAAAACGAAAATGAAAAAAAGAGTTTTTTTAGGGTTACTCATGGCATTTAGTATATTCGCTATCTCATGCGACGACGATATTAATGGAGATGGTAGCGACGGCAATGGTGAAACCGGCACAGGAGTAAAAAAATATGTAATCGCAGCAAGTAGTGATTTAACCGATTATCTATTAGTTACGGATAATCTGGAAAGTGGATCTTTAGAGCTTGCAGACGGTTTTGAAACAGATAAACAAGCCACTATATGGCAATGGCATAATAGTAATAAATATATTTATGGTCTGGTTTATAATCAGGGAAATAACGGTATTGTGGCTTCCTATAGACTGACTTCGGAAGGTGAGGTTGAAAAAAGAAGCGTAGAGTATAATGCAGATCGTTTTACAACACATGGTTCGTATGATAAATATATTATTACAGCGGCAGGTGTAACGACAGACGTATCAGATCAGTATAGTATTAGTGGTACTAAAGACTCTACCGTATATGCGCAGGGAGTAACATTCGTTCTTTTTGATGTTGAAACTCAGGTGAGAACTCCGGTAACAGTTTCTACAGAGAACTTTTTAGGAGATGGAGAGTATGTCGTGTTTTCAGGAATCGTGGAGAGAGACGGCAAATTATATACCGCTGCCTGTCCGGCCGGTACCAGCGGTTATGGTGCTGCGCAGAATAATAGTGAAGTAACAGCCTCAACTGCAAATCCGAACAGGGCGTGTATCGCTATTTATAACAATCTTTCTTTTACAAACCCAACTATTATTGAAGACGATAGAATCAGTTATCCGACAGGTCGTTACCGTTCACAGTATTATTCGGGTTTATCGTTAGATGATGAAGGAAATCTGTATGTATTCTCTTCTTCGTATGATACAACATCCGATAAACCGTCGGGCGTAGTACGCATTAAGGCCGGAACAGATGAATTTGATGATTTCTATTTCAACATATTTGATGTTTTCGGGCTGCGTTTATTCAAAGTATGGTATATCGCAGAGGATTATTTCCTTGTACAGTTATACTCCACAGAACCAATAAACTCTGATAATGCCAGAAAGTTGGCAATCTTTAAAGCAGGTACTGCAGCTAATGGAAGCGGTGCAACATTAAAAGAAGTTACAGGTTTACCTGCTCATGATAATATCGCAAGCTTTGGAAAAGTTCCTTATGCGGAAGATGGAGTGATTTATATGCCGGTTTCTTCTACTGAAGGATACGCTATTTATAAGATTAATCCGGCCACAGCCACAGCCACTAAAGGTATAGCTATAGCAAATGCGGAAGGTGGTATTGGTGCAGTAGGTATCATGGAGAATTAATAAACATGAAAAAAATAGTATTAAAATTACATCTCTGGTTATCTATTCCTTTTGGTATTGTTATATCCATTTTGTGCCTTACAGGTGGTCTGCTTGTTTTTGAAACCGAAATACTACAAATCGTCACCCCTTCCCGTTATTATGTGAAAGAGGTAAAGGAGCATGCGATCCCATTGGAACAACTGATCCCGATAATCCAGCAACAATTACCGGATACAGTATCCATTTCCAGTGTAACATTCCCGGCCGAAGCCAACAGGTATTACCGCATGGGGATGACGGGTATGGGGCGTCTGTCATTGCTGGTAGACCCTTATACCGGAGAAGTTATTAATACCGTCTCTCCGTATAGTAACGATAAATTCTTCCCGGTAGTACGTCGTTTGCACCGTTTTTTCATGTATCCGATGCAAAGAGATTCAGATAAAACCAACTGGGGAAAGATGCTCACCGGAACTGCTACACTTATCTTTGTATTTATCCTCATTTCCGGAATCATTATCTGGATACCTAAAACCGTTACTATGCTGAAACGCCGGTTAACGATCAAAACCGGAGCCGGCAAATTCCGCTTTTGGTACGATGTACATCTGGCGGGTGGTATGTATATGGCTATTTTCCTGTTAATGATAGCGCTGACCGGATTAACCTGGTCTTTCAAATGGTACCGGACTGGATTTTATAAAGTATTTGGTGTTGAAACTACTCAGGGCGGCGGACACACACCACCTGTGCAGCAGGCAAACCAGGTGCAGGTTTCATCCGGCAGACCTTCCGGTGAGAAAGCGGAAGGAGATGAAGATACAGAAGGAGAAGAAAAGTCAGGACGTGGCCGGCAGGCCGGTGAACGTGACGAAAGAGCCGGCAGAACGGAACGTGCCGGACAGAACGGAGACGGAGAAAGAAGAAGCGGTGAAGGAGGCCAGAGAAGAGGCGGTGGCGAACACGGGGGCCGTGGCCGGAGAGGTCCTGACTACGGGATATGGGTCCGGGTGTACAATCAATTGGCAGCAAGCAATCCAAATTATAAAACCATTGCCGTACAGAACGGTTCGGCAACGGTAAGTGCTCCTGTTTTTGGTAATGTGCGTGCTTCCGATAAATATATGTTTGACAACCGCACCGGCGAAATTACTGATGTGCAGTTATACAAAGATAATCCCAAAGCGTCCAAAATACGTGGCTGGATTTATTCGTTCCATGTAGGAAGTTGGGGAGGTATATTTACCCGCATCCTTTATTTCATAGCCTGCCTGATAGGTACCGCTCTACCAATCACCGGATATTATATTTACATCAAAAAGAACTGGAAAAAGAAGAGAAAAACATAAACAAAAGAACAGACGGTAAAGAAGCACGGATACTGGTCGGCGGGGATTATAAATTAGTCCTGGCTGGAAGATTTGCTTCAGGGTTAATATGCTGATAAATACAGTGTTATTTTCCCCTCTTGAGAGACTTAGAATTCAGTCTCTCAAGAGCTACTCTCTACACATCTTTTGATCCTCGTAGAGGGTAATATATCTTAGCCCCCAGCAACGCTGGGGGGTGGATAACAGCGTCTATATTTCGGGCTGGAAGCCCAGCATAGTAATATATAAACTAAAATAGTTGGGTTTATTCTCCAGTTCTTTTTATACTATGCTGCTCCTACGGAGCGAAATATCCTTCTTATCACCTAAACCCCAGCGTTGCTGGGGCCTAACATAGAATAGGCCTACGGCCTACAAAAGATGTGTGTAAAGAGTGGCTCAAAAGGGGAACTGATTACAAATCCCCTCCATCCAAAGTCCGTACCGGCAAAATGAACAAATCGCCGGACGGGAACTCCTGCATTTCTATTTTATATTCTTTTGTTTTTATGTTTTATATCTTATCAAAGTGTACGCTCCGGGTAGAGTTCGTTCCACCATTCGGGCTGGTCTTTCAGCCATTTGGCGAACCATGCATAAATACTGTTTTGCCAGCCTATACGCTTTTTATAGTTTACGATCCCGTGGTTCTCGCCTTCTACCTGTATAAATTCTACCTCTTTACCTAATATCTTCAGGGTGGCAAACATCTGGATACTTTCTCCAACCGGAACATTTGTATCTACGTTCCCATGTAACAGCAATAACGGAGTGTTGATCTTATCCGCCTGAAACAAGGGACTCTGTTCCGTAAACAATTCCGGATTGTTCCAGGGATAGCTGCCGGCATTAGCAACCGAACAGTAGCCATACCCCCAGAAGCCTTCGCCCCAGTAACTACTAAGGGCACTAATCCCGGCATGGCTTACCGCAGCGGAAAACAGATCAGTCTGTGTTTGCAGGTACTGAGTCATAAACCCACCATAACTGGCACCGATACAACCAATCTTCGCTTTATCTACAAACGGATGTTCTTCACAGAATAGTTCTGTTCCCCTGATAATCTCGTCTGCTGTAACTTTACCCCATGCATTTACGTGACGGGCGGCAAACTCCTGTCCGAAGCCGGTTGTACCGCTTGGATTCAGCGTATACACTACATATCCCTGTGCTGCGTACATATGCATAGAATAGCGCGATTCGAGTGCCCGGTTGGTAGGAGAGGTTCCACCATAATAATAAACAATCATCGGATACTTCTTCGCCGCATCAAAATCCGGAGGCAGATAATAACGGCCGGTAATAGTTGTGCCATCGTCCGACACAAAATTCCAGTCTTCCGCTTTACCCAGTACAATATCCTGTAAACGTTCGGCAGACAAATCCTCAACCAAACGGTTTTTATTACCTTTCAGGTCGTAAGCATACAAACGGTTCGCGTTCGAAACACTTTGCCCGAAATAATACAATACGGGCGCAAACTCCGCCATAGAAAAACTCAACACTACATCTTCGGTACTATTCAACTCTTTAATTTTTCCATTTACCGGATTACAGCTATATAGTTTTTTGTAATCTTTATCCTCGGCCACCCAGTATATCTGTCCGTCGGCTTTATTCCATACCGAAGTCTCCACGCTGGGGTCAAACTCTTTGGTAAGCGGTGTTACATTGCCGGTGGCCAGGTCGTAAATAAACAATTGCCCGTCATACGAATTGGCAATTTGTCCATCCGGCAGGTTGCGTCCTATACCATTAAAAGCATCTGCAGCACCCGAAACCAGTAATCTCTTTGCATCCGGCGAATAAGCAACCCGGCTGATATAAGGAGCACTTTCCCAGATCGTATCAACCGTTAATGTCTGCAGGTCTAACTTATATAGCGACTGGCGCGAATGAGGGCGTGAGGTATAAACGCTTTCGGAAGTCGAAAACAACAGGTCACGGCTGTCCGGACTTACATCCTGTATATAGGTCGATTTATGCCCGTAAGTAAGCCGTTCGAATAAACCGTTTTCCAGATCATACTTCCATATAAACGAACGTTTACGGAAACCCGGCAGGCGGTCATTGGGTTCCAGTATCCGGACCAGGTCCGGCCCGTCTTTCGGACCCTCTTCTTCAACAGTATAAAGCAGGAACTTTTCGTCCGGTGAGAACCGGAAACTACCTTTGGGCAGATTCCTGGCAACCACTTCTTCCTGCAGCGTTTGCGGGTCCATTAATACCAGATCGTTCCCCTCCACCCCTGTACGGGTAAAATACAACTTATTGCTTGTTTTGGTCCAGCGTGTATTATTCAGAAAACCGTTACCCTGTGTAATCAGGCGCCCTGTCTTTGTCTCTTTCAATTGAGTAAAAATATCGCTTTTGCCTTCATTAAAACGGTGGTTATAACGGATAATCACATATTTGCCATCCGGCGAAAGAGATACGGTACGGTAATCGTTTCCACCAATCATATCAGGTAAAGTATACCGTTTGGAGGGATCAAGAGTTGCGGTAATTTCAGCCGTTTGCGAAGTCGTGAAACGTGCTTCCACCGAATGCCCGCAGGTATCTTTCTCTGCCGATAAATATTTAACTACCACTTCGTAACGCCGTGGTTCCAATGTCAGGTCGGCAGTTTTACCTACCGGTTTATTATCTACATACACCTCGAAATCGCTTTCCCCTTTTACTTCCAGCCGTCCCTGTGTATACCTGTCGCTGTTCAGGTAAAACGAAAGCAGGTGCAGGGCATTCTTTTCCGGTATACCGTCGAAAAAGACTTTTCCTGCCGTATCAGTTTCCAGGATAACAGGATTTTGTAATACACGGTCGAACGAAAGGGTACTTTTCAGGATCGCTTTGGGATCGTATTTTTTTCCGTCCACATTCAGACTATCAGTGATGACAGGTTGTTTCACTTCAATAGGCCCGGCATAGTAAAACCGGGTAACCTGTACCTCTTCATTTTCTTTCTCCTTTGCTCCGGCTGTAACGGCCAGAAACAAAAGTGCCATCAGTAGAAAGTTTGTTTTTTTGTTCATATAGAGTTGTTTAAATAGACAAAACAGCCGGAAAACTCATCTTTGAGTGACACCGGCTCTTCGAATAATCCGAATACGGACGAACCGGAACCCGACATACAGGCATAAACTGCCCCTTTTTCATACAATTTCGCTTTAATCTCCCCAATAGCCGGATGCCTGCTGAATACAACCTCTTCGAAATCGTTTATCAGACAATTCTTCCATTCAGTTACGGGATAGTGTATAATCTCTTTTATCGATACATCGGGACTGGCCGGTGTAATCATAGAATAAGCTTCCGGGGTAGAAACTTTGATATCCGGTTTAACCAGGCAAAGAGCATATCCCGACAAAGATAATTCTATGGGCTCGAACATATTCCCTGTTCCTGTAGCAAATACCGGTTTATTACGGATAAAGAAAGGGCAATCGGCTCCCAGCCGGGAAGCCAGCGTTTCCAGTTCATCGTCCGGTATCTGCAACCGGCAGAAATCATTCACCAGCTTCAGCATAAAAGCTGCATCCGAGGAACCTCCACCCAGTCCTGCCCCGAAAGGAATCCCTTTTAATAAATGAACTGCCAGTGGAGGCAGGGTATATTTTTCCTGTAGCAAACGCATCGCCTTTACCACCAGATTATTTTCTATAGGAGCATCCACCGGGATCCCGGTCTGTGAAAAAGAGAATTCTCCGGCCTCCACAATTTCCAGGGCATCCGTTAACGGAACCGGATAAAAGACAGTCTCAATATTGTGATAACCGTCCGGCCGTCTGGATACGATATTCAGTCCTAAGTTTATTTTTGCATTTGGGAAACAGATCATAACTTTGTTAATTTAGAAGTTAGGAGTATGTTATTAAAAGCCCCGAAGAATATACAAATATACGAAAATATAATATTATTTTATTTATTTCATAAATACAAAATATACAGCCATAACTAAACAAACGAAGGCTGCGATATGATTCCAATGGAGTGATTCGCCTTTAAATAATACAGTTGAGAAAATAGTGAAAATAATCAAGGTAATCACTTCCTGTATGATCTTTAACTGCATTAAACTAAAGGGTCCGCCATTCCCACTATACCCGATTCTGTTGGCCGGAATCTGGCATGCATATTCTGCAAGGGCGATTCCCCACGAAAAAAAGATAACCGCATAGAGTGGCCAGTTACTGATTACTTTTGTTTCCTGTAGCTTCAAATGTCCGTACCAGGCAAACGTCATAAAGATATTGGACAGGATGAGCAGTCCGATAGTAGTTAAACCTTTCATTTGTTCTTGTTTTATAAACGGTGCAAAATTAATTTATTGCCGCTGAATAAGGGAAAAAAGTCCAGCGGCTTTGAAAAAAAGTCCAGCGGGAACGCAAAAAAAGTCCAGCGGGAATAATATAAATCATTTTTTAGAGTTATTTTATATATGTTCCGGATGTTTGGCAGCAACATAGCCGGAAGCATCTGCCAGTCCTACTTTACCTAAAACAGACAACATATTAACAATCACACCTCCACCGTTCTTCAACATTTGGGGAATCTGGAAATGCATCCCGTAAAATACGCCGGAAAGGGTAATAATCCACATGATTGATAAAATGGGTATATTAAATTACTAACCGGGATAAAAAGCAAAAAGTCCTGATTCGCTTTTCATAATGAGAATGCTTCATGACTTTTTTATCAGTAAATTAAATTAATGAAATCACTCTTTTTCTTTTTTGTTTTCTCAATTTTTTATTTTCAATAGTTATAGTTAGTTGATCAACTATAGATAAGGTGTTTGGTTAAATTCTAAACTTGATACTATTTTTGATAGCGCAAATGTAGAGCAAGAGAATGATAAAAATCTTGAAGCAATTCAAGAAACCGTGAAAAAAAGATTTTTTTTCAAAAAATAAGAAATTGCGGAAACTGTTATTAAGCATATCTAAATAATTGTCAGTTTGTGATTAAAATAGAATATTTGTATTCTTTTTATAACCTACAATCTGTGTGAAAATTATAATGAATAGATATAGTATTTTGTCTAATCAAAAATTAACTTCAAAATGAAAAAGAAAGTATTGTTTTTATTAAGTATTATTTGCCTTTCTTCGGCTCTCTATCTTAAACAAGGTAATTCTAACGAACCCATGTCGGATATGCTTCTGATAAATGTGGAAGCTTTAGCTCAAAATGAGGGAGGATATTTTACTTGTGCAAATGTATATGGATGTGTATGGCATCCTTATTATGATTGTACTGTGTATCATAATGGTACAGTTACATATTGCAAAGGTTACCATGGATAAATTTTTTGTATGAAAAAGCTTCTAATCCTATCTTTTTGTATAACGATGATTTATTCCTGCCGGTATTCTACAGAATATAAAGATGCAGATGTTTTCTCCTGGGAGGCATTTGGTGATCCTGTAGAGGTGATATTGCAACCGGCAGGTATTCAGGATATTCCTTTAATGGCCCGTAAAATGGTAGTTCACGACTCCCTTTTAATAGCTTATAGCATGGGGACTGAAAATTTGATTTATACCTATAATTTGAATACAGGTGAAAAACTAAATGAGTCTATTTCATATGGCTCCGGGCCGGGAGAAATGATAGGTATATCTGCTTTTCAAAAAAGAGACTCTTTTTTGTTTATTAGCTGTATACAAATACAGAGTATATCGTTTATACCTTTCTCTTATTTTACTACGGATAACCCCTCTGCTGAAGATATTTCCCGGTTTTATTTAGAAGATGATGCTGATGGGTTAACCCCTTTGTCTATTGATCAAATAGTAGGGTTAGCTTTGCTTCCGGAAAAGAAACGTTTTAATTTTTACACCGGAGAAGGTAAATTAATTCACTCGTATGGTGAATATCCTGACTTCGGAGAAACACTTACTGAGTTAGAACAAATACATGGATTTATCTCTAATCTGTGCTTTAACAGCCGAACTAGTCGGTTCTACTCGTTTTGTAAAACATCGGATTTAATAGAAGTTTTTGATACTTCCGGAAATTTGTTGAAACGATTGCATGGACCTGATCATTTTTTTCCGAAAGTAAAACAGCAAAGCCTTGGAGGAGATCTAGTACGCGCTTCTATCAAAGACTCCCAGGATGCTTATTTTGAGCCTTATATTATAGGTGATGAAGTAATGGTTATTTATTCCGGAACATCTGCACTGGAAAGTACGAATCGGTTATTAGTGTTCGATGACTTCGGAAATCCGGTAAAGTATTTTTTGTTGGATGAAAATATATTAACTTTTGCAGCCGACGAAAGAACAAAAACAATCTATGTAGTGACCTTTGAAGGTATGGAAATTAAGAAATTTGCATATGAGTAAAAAGGAGTTTCTTTTATTTGTCTTTGCATTATATGTTTTGCTACCAGTTACTATTTCAGGGCAGGAGCGCCCAATGATACGGCAAGTAAAACCAGGTGTTATTGTTGCTACTACTCCGAGATCAGCGGGTCCGGCGTTCCGCCCGAACCCTAATACCCCGATTACGAAGCTTCGGTATAAGGCTCCGGCACCGCTTACATTTACATTGCATGAAAAAAGAATTGTAGATGGTATGCCTTTTCCTGATTATGACGATTGCTTTGAAAAACTACATCTGGAAACGGATGAGGTGTTTTTCGGAGAAATGATACCTGAACAGAAAACCCCGCAACAGATACAACTCTTTTTTAATATTTACCTGATGTCGCGTATGTCTGATATAAAGGCCAGGGAGGATAATGTACTTAAGCTAATTCATTTTGAACCGGTACCGGAAGAACAACGGTTATCTACAATTCCTTTATTATTGATTTATGAGGATGATCCCGTAAGCGGAACAAATGAACAGCTTGTGGAAAAATATATGAAAGATGGAAAACTGGTGGTAGACCAAACTCTAAATGAAGAAATGTTGAATCAACTACAAAACTATAGATTGGTGCATTACAATATCCGGTTTGGTGAAGAGTAAATATAAGAAATATGATAATTAAGCTACATGAAAAAGCTCCTAATCCTTTCTTTTTCTATCATGATGATATCTTCCCGCCGGCAGTCCGGAGGGTACAAAGATGCCACTCTTTTCTCGTGGGAAGCACTGGGTGATCCTGTGGAAATAACATTGCAACCGGCAGGTATTCAGGATATTCCTTTAATGGCCCGTAAAATGGTAGTTCACGACTCCCTTTTAATAGCCTATAGCATGGGTAGTGAAAACCTGATTTATACCTATAACCTAAATACGGGTGAGAAGTTAAATGAACATATCTCATATGGTTCCGGACCTGGGGAAATGATAGGGATATCTGCTTTTGAAAAAAGAGACTCGCTTTTATTTATTAGTTGTATAGAAACACAAAGTATTTCTTTTATACATTTGTCTTACTTTACGGCAGATAATCCCTCTGTTGAGGATATTTCGCGGTTTTATTTAGAAGATGATGCTGATGGATTAACTCCTATATCTGCGGATCAAGTAGTAGGATTATCTTTTCATCCGGAAAAGGAACGTTTTAATTTTTATACCAGAGAGGGGAAATTAATTCGCTCCTGCGGTGAATATCCTGACTTTGGAGAGGACTTAACAGCGTTGGAACAAACACATGGTTTTACTTCTACTTTGTGTTTTAACAGCCATAACGGCCGGTTCTATTCGTTTTGTAAAACTTCTGATTTAGTAGAAGTCTTTGACACTTCCGGCAATTTAATAAAAAGGAGACACGGACCGGATCAATTTTTCCCAAAGGTAAAACAGCAAAGCCTCGGAGGTACTCTTGTGCGTGCTTCTATTGAGGGTTCGCGGGATGCTTATTTTCAACCTTCTGCTATGGGTAACCAGATAATAGTTCTTTATTCCGGAACATCTCTGGACAGTAGAAACAGGTTGTTAGTCTTTGATGCTTCCGGAAATCCGGTAAAATATTTTCAGTTAGATGAAAATATACTCACTTTTGCAGTGGATGAAACAAATACAACAATCTATGTGGTTACTTTTGAAGATTTTGAAATTAAGAAATTCAGGTATGAATAAAGAAGGTCTGGTTTTATTTGTTTGTATTGTATGTACTTTATTACCGGCAACTGTTGTTGCACAGCAGAGTTCAATGATACAACAAGGCAAATCGCGTTTCATTGTTACTGCTACCCCGAGATCAGCACCTCTGCCATTTCGTCCGGATCCCGATAGTCCGATTACGAAGCTTCGTTATAAGGCTCCGGCACCACTTACATTTACATTGCATGAAAAAATAATTATAGATGGTATGCCTTTTCCCGATCATCCCGATTATGACGATTGCTTTGAAAGACTACATCTGGAAACAGATAGTGTGTTTTTTGGAGAAATGATAACCCAACAGGAAGCACCGGAACAAATGAAACTTTTTTTTAATATTTCTCAGATGTCTAAGATGTCTGATATAAAGGCCAAAGGAGAAAATGTGCTTAAGCTAATCCATTTCGAACCGGTGTTGGAAGAACAACGGTTATCTACCATTCCTCTATTACTGGTTTATGAGGACGACACGGAAACTGGAACCAAGGAACAGCTTGTGCAAAAGTATACGAAGGATGGGAAATTAGTAGTTGATAAAGCACTGAATGAAGAACTTTTAAGTCAACTATTAAATTACCGGCTTATACACTACAATATTCAGTACAAAGAAGAGTAGAAAGCCCTTTGTTCGGCGTAGCGTCTCGCTACATTTTGAATAAGTATTTGTAGTTTTGTACAGTTTAATCCTTTATTGTAATCAATGAAACTGTATCCGGTTGTTTTTTTATGTTTGTTTTGGACGATAGGGTGTCGTCAGGTTACTCCATTAGAGCAGGCTCTGCAAATGGCGGGGGAGAATCGAACTGAATTGGAGAAGGTCCTGACATTTTACCAAAACGATGATCTGAAGTACCGGGCAGCTACTTTCCTGATTGAGAATATGGTTTACCATGGGTACCGCGAGGGCGAATGGGTGGAGGTGTATAATACATACTTTGAGTTGTATGGTACCGGCCGGTATACTCCCCGGGAAGTAGATGAAAAAGTAAAACGGGAAAAAGGGGAATTAAATATTAAGAAATGGGTTAGTAAAAAGGATATACAGGAGGTAGATTCCGCTTATCTGGTTCAGAATATAGAGTGGGCCTTTAAAGTCTGGGAAGAACAGCCGTGGGGCAAAAGTATTACGTTTGAAAATTTCTGTGAACAGATTCTTCCTTACCGTTCCGGAAATGAAACATTATCTGTATGGAGGGAGGAGTTATACGAACGGTATAATCCGCAATTGGATGATTTCCGGAGTGGGCCGGAAGCCACAGACCCTTTGCTGGCCGCCCGGAAAATGATAGAGATACTGGCAGAAGAGAATACGTACTGGACTACCGGACTGCCTCAGGGACCGCATATTGGGCCACAACTTGTAAACTGGCGGTGTGGCACCTGCCGTGAATTGTCCGATCTGGTTATTTTTGTGTTGCGGGCACTGGGTATACCTTGTGGCATGGATTATTTTCATTTGTATAGCGATAGCAACGATGGCCACTTGTGGGTTTATTTGCCTGATAAAGACGGACAGATTCATATTTGTGATTTCCCCGGTACCCAGTTGCGTCCGGCTACTTACCTGAATATGCGGAAATCCAAAGTATACCGCAAAAAATTCGGGTTAAATCAAGAGGTTGCGACACGCATGGGGAAGAGTACAGTAGCCAGGCATCCGGTTTTCGGTGTACCGTTGTTTGAAGATGTAACTGCTCTTTATAAAGACCGTCCGCAGATTGATCTGACCATTCCGGTCTCTTCCCTGAACTATAAATTACCGGCAGGTGAGATGATATACCTCTGTAATTCTAAATATATCGATTGGGTACCGGTTGCCTGGAGCAAACGAACCGGTGGTTCCGTATGCTTTAAAGATGTAGAGCCCGGGGGCGTATTTATACTGGCTGTATGGCAGGATAACCGGTTGCGGTTTGTTACGGAACCCTTTTATTCGGAACCCGGTGGAGAAGTTCGTTTTCTCTGTGCCGGAGAGCCGGAATATATAACCGTTTTTTGCAAGGACATGGCAAAGGAGAGTTTTGTGCCCCGTATGGCGGGTGGTGCTTTTGAAGGTAGTAACGATCCGGACTTTACCAACAGGGATACATTGTATGTAATACCGGAGCCACCCGTACGGCTATATACAGAAGTTTGTGTGTCTGTAGAAAAAGAGTACCGGTATGTGCGTTATTATGGTCCGCCAGATAGCCATTGCAATATCGCGGAAATGGTTTTTTATACAGGTTCCGGCGGAGATACATTATTGCAGGGCCGTGTAATAGGTACTCCCGGTAGTTATCATGCTGACGGTTCGCACGAACACTGGCATGCGCTGGACGGAAACCCGTATACTTCGTTTGATTATAAAGAACATTCCGGAGGATGGGTAGGGATAGACTTCGGTGCTCCCCGGCAGGTTACCCGGCTGGTATATGCACCCCGTAACCGGGATAACTTTATACGTGTAGACGACAGATACGAACTGTTTTATTTTAAGGATCAACAATGGCGTTCGCTTGGGCAGCAGGTAGCAGTATCGGATTCGCTGGTATTTCGTGGCCCGTCCGGAGCACTTTACTACCTGCGAAACCATACCCGGGGCAAAGATGAACGCATCTTCGAGTATATAAACCGGAGACAAATATTCAGATAAAAACCGGATATATAAGTTTATAGCGTCGGAGGCGCTGTTGACCTCGCTATTATGTACTTTAAGGGAATGAGAATTTGATTTCTGTTATTTTGATATTAAATTGTGATTATTTCTATACTTTTGTTGCAAAAGTACACAAAAATATAACTGAATATTCTTTTGTGATTCTCTTTCCGGAGTAATACTTTTAATGATACATCGTGGTCCCTGCCCCGGCTACGTGTAACGGATGGCCCGGCTACACGTAACCGGAAGTCCGTTTACGTGTAAACGTGGGAGGGCGTTACGTGTAGCCGGGCCATCCGTTACACGTAGCCGGGGCAAACAAATTCCGGATATTCAAAACAAAGAACATTTTGAAAAGAAAAAAGCTGTTTTTAGCCGTTTTTTCATCTATTTGACGTTTTAAATTGAATAAACCGGAACTATCATTTTTCCGGCAAAAACGAATTTCCGGAAACGTGTGCCGATTTCATAAGCCATACTTATAAAACAGAACGTGCAATTTGTTTGCCATTTTCCTATATCTGTAACAAACTGTAAAAACTTAATTTCACCAGAGTGCAATATTTGGAACCAACCTGTAGGGAACCCCGGAATATTACACTCACGGGCACTTTAATTGTCAAAATGTCAAAATGATAATTTATTGTTTATCGTTTTCCATAGGATAAGTACATTTCATACAAAAATTCGGAAAGTACTAAAAATTTGCTTGAGGAAAATGACTACTTTTGTGTTTTGAAAATATAGGTGGAGATAAAAATATGATCAAACACGTTGTCATGTGGAAATTCAGGCCGGAGGCCGAAGGTAAAACACGCAAAGAAAATGCGTTGTGGATGAAAGAACGGTTGAAATCGCTGGTTGGAGTAGTTCCACAAATCCGGGCACTCGAAGTAGGTGTCAATATGAAAGAAAGCGAAATGGCATATGATGCCGTATTGATCTCTCTTTTTGACAGCGAGGAAGATCTGGCTGCCTACAAGGTGCATCCCGCACACGCAGAGATAAGTAATTACTGTAAAAATGTGCGCGAAAGCCGTACGGTAGTGGATTATATTGTTTAAAACCGGAGATATGGAACATTCAATATTCTTTCCGCCGGAGTGGTATCCGCAAAGCGCCGTACAACTTACCTGGCCGCATGAAGGAATGGACTGGGCACCTATTATGGACGAGGTGATTCCCTGTTTTGTGGCGATAGCTAAGGAGATCATTAAACATGAGTCGCTGGTTATTCTTTGCGATGCGGTAGAGGATGTTAAGGAACAATTAGGGGATGTGGATTATTCGAAGATCATATTCATGGAGTGTGATGCGAATGATACTTGGGCGCGCGACCACGGCGGTATTTCTGTTTTTCATGGGGGCGAACCTGTTATCTATGATTTTGTTTTTAATGGCTGGGGCATGAAGTTCGCGGCCAACCATGATAACCTGATTACCCGCACCATGTTTGCGTTGGGAGTATTTACCGGCGAGGTAATGCCGGTCAATATGCAACCGCTGGTAATGGAAGGAGGAAGCCTGGAAACAGACGGTAAAGGAACGTTGCTGACTACTACGGAATGCCTCTGTTCGCTAAACCGGAATGAATACTTAGTGCGTGAACAACTGGAAATACACCTGAAAGAGATTTTCGGACTGAAGCGTATATTATGGCTGGATCATGGCTATCTGGCAGGCGACGATACGGATAGCCATATTGATACACTGGCCCGTTTTTGCAGCGAAGATACGATTGCCTATGTGCAGTGTACAGACCCGGAAGATGAACATTACAGTGAGTTGAAACAGATGGAGGAGGAGTTGCAGGGATTCACACAGGAAGATGGTACCCCGTACCGGTTGTTGCCGTTGCCTATGGCAGATAAAGTAGAGTGGGAGGGGAAACGCCTGCCGGCTACCTATGCCAATTTTCTGATTATAAATGGCGCGGTATTACTGCCTTTTTATAACTCTCCGAAAGACGAACAGGTAAAAGAAATAATACAACAGGCTTTTCCGGACCGCGAAATTGTAGGCATCAATTGCCTGCCGCTGATTAAACAGCACGGTTCCCTGCATTGCGTAACGATGCAGTATCCGGAAGGCTTCATAAAAACAGTAGAAGAATGAAGGTAGGTATTATACAGCAGGCAAATAGCTGTGATGTTACTGCTAATATAGAGAAACTGAAAAAAAATATTATCCGTTGTGCGGAGGAAGGAGCAGAGCTGGTTGTTTTGCAGGAACTCCACAATGGACTTTATTTCTGCCAGACGGAGGATACTTCCCTGTTTGATCTGGCGGAACCTATTCCGGGACCTTCTACCTATACGTTCGGCGAACTGGCGAAAGAACTGGGGATTGTATTGGTGCTTTCGTTGTTCGAACGGCGTGCACCGGGGTTGTATCATAATACGGCTGTGGTATTGGAGAAAGATGGAACAATTGCCGGTAAATACCGGAAGATGCATATTCCCGATGATCCGGCTTATTACGAGAAGTTTTATTTTACACCCGGCGACCTGGGTTTTGAACCCATACAGACATCGGTAGGTAAACTGGGGGTATTGGTGTGCTGGGACCAGTGGTATCCCGAAGCTGCCCGCCTGATGGCTATGAAAGGTGCCGAACTATTAATCTACCCAACAGCGATAGGGTGGGAAAGCAGTGATACACCGGAAGAGAAAGAACGCCAGTTGGATGCCTGGATTACAGTGCAGCGGGGGCATGCGGTGGCCAATGGATTACATGTGATTGCGGTAAACCGTACCGGGCATGAACCTGATCCTTCCGGGCAGACCCATGGTATTCAATTCTGGGGCAATAGTTTTGTGGCCGGTCCGCAGGGCGAGTTTATCGCACAGTTCCCTCCTGATGAAGAAACAATCCGTGTAATTGAAATTGATAAAGCACGCAGTGAGAATGTGCGCCGTTGGTGGCCTTTCTTCCGTGACCGCCGGATTGATGCGTTCGAAGGATTAACATCACGCTTTCTCGAATAAAATGGATTTTCTGGACAGAGAAGGAGCCATACAAAAAATAAACAGGTATGGAGAGGCCTCCATACCCTTCTTTTTTATGGTAGATTACCTACAGGGCCAAAACCTGGTTTGCCGTCCGCAAGAGGTAGACCCGGAGGGGGTTCTGTATGATATAAATGGTTGTACGAACGCTGGAAATACCGGCGAAATTGTGGGGCAGGAGATCGATTGGCAGGTGTATCCGGAAAATAAGATTGTGTATGGTAAACGTTTCCGGAAGGTGCAGGAACATATCCGGAGAGGCAACTCTTACCTGGTGAATCTGACTTGTAAAACTCCTGTACAAACGGATCTGACTCTGAAAGATGTTTTTACCGCTCGGTTGCTCCTTACCGGATATGGATGAAAGACCGGCTGGTTTGTTTTTCGCCGGAGATATTTGTGCGGATACGGCCGCCGTATATCTATTCTTACCCGATGAAAGGCACCCGGGATGCTTCCCTGCCGGATGCACGGGAAGAACTGTTAGCCGACCCGAAAGAGACTGCAGAACATGCTACAATAACGGACCTGATACGAAACGATTTAAGTCGTATTGCCGGAGAGGTATCTGTAACCCGTTACCGTTATATAGATGAAATTAAGACCCATTCGGGCCGGTTGTTACAAATGAGTTCGGAGATCAGGGGAACCCTTCCGGAGGATTGGCGGAAACGGTTGGGCGACCTGCTGTTTGCCTTATTACCGGCCGGCTCTATCACAGGAGCGCCCAAAAAGAAAACGATGCAGATTATTTCCGAAGCAGAAGGTGTGGAGAGAGACTTCTATACCGGAATTGCCGGTTATTTTGATGGCAGGCAACTGGATAGCTGTGTAATGATCCGTTTTATAGAGCAACAGGATGGGCAGCTTTATTACCGGAGTGGGGGTGGTATTACTGCTCAAAGTAACGAAACAGACGAATATAACGAAATGATACGCAAAATATATGTACCCATTTGTTGAATCCCTACGCATAGAAAACGGACAAATCTGTCACCTTCGTTATCACAACGAACGGATGAACCGCACCCGCCGTGAGGTGTTAGGCTGTATAGATTTAATTGATCTGGTAGATTATATCAACCCCGGACAGTACAGGGAAATAACAAAATGCCGGGTAGAGTACCGGGAAAATGTGCTGAAAGTAGAATTTGATCCCTACCGGCTGCGTGAGATCCGTACCTTAAAACCGGTAACCTGTGATAATGCGGATTACTATTATAAAAGTACAAACAGGGAATGTTTAAATGAACTGTTTGCCTTGCGGGAAGAGTGTGATGATATCCTGATCATAAAAAACGGTTTACTAACCGATACCTTTGCCGCCAACGTAGCCCTTTATAACGGCAACGAATGGCACACCCCCACAATCCCTTTACTACCCGGTACAACCCGCGCCCGTTTACTTGACGAGGGCACAATCAAAGAACAGGATATCTCCCTGGCAGCCCTTCCCAATTACCACACAATCCGCATATTCAACGCCATGATCAAGTTCGGCCGGATAGAGTTACCGGTCAGTGCCATAAAGTTCTGATAAGTTAGTTAGAGGGAATAATGAATTAGTTGGAGAGGGTTTCCTGGTCGGTGGTTTTTTGGTTTGGTCGGAGGGGATTTGCAATCCCCGACTAATGAGTATAAGGATTTGTAATCCGATTATAAAATACCTATTTTAATGAAGCATTGTTATTAGAAGAAAAATCTTATATTTGAAAAATAAATCTAAACAAAAAGCTATGAAATACCAAAATCGAATAACAGGAAAAATTTATTTTGTAACCACAACAGTAGTTGATTGGATAGATATTTTTACTCGTCCTCAATATAAACATATCATTCTGGATTCTTTAAAATATTGTCAGCAACAAAAGGGTTTAATTATTTATGCCTGGGTACTTATGACTAATCATTTACATCTGATTGCCGGTACGGAAGAAGGAGATGATATCTCTTTCATATTACGTGATTTTAAGAAATTTACAAGTAAGAAAATAATTCAAACCTTAAAGTCTGATTTAACGGAAAGTCGTAGTGAATGGATGTTAGATAAATTTAGTTTTTCAGGCAGAAACGATAGTAAGATAAAAGAATATCGGTTCTGGCAGGGAGGAGTAGATATTCAAGAGTTGTTTGTAAATGATTTTTTATATCAGAAATTAAACTATTTGCATGGGAATCCTGTAAAAATGGAATTTGTAGCCTATCCGGAAGATTTCACCTATAGTTCTGCAGGAGATTATGCCGGAAAGAAAGGTTTATTGGATGTTGTACTTATAGAATGATAAATTGTACTTAAGGAATTATATTAGCGGATTACAAATCCTTATACTTACCAGTCGGGGATTGCAAATCCCCTCCGACCAGGCCAGGTCAAATCCCTCCGATCCAAAGATAGATACCTGTTTTGGTTGCAAGGTAAGAATATTACTCTTCGTTTTCGGTGGGGATTTTCAGGATGTAGCGGATGAGGGCGATGAATACGTTTCCGTACTTTTCGAGTTTGGCGTCTCCTACACCTTTTACTTCCCTGAATTCGTCGAGGGTAAGGGGTTTCAGGTCTACCATGTCTTTCAGGGCTGCATCCGAGAATATAATGTAGGCCGGCATTTTTTCGCGTTCGGCGATGCGTTTGCGTAGCTGTTTGAGAGCTTCCAGTAAAGCATCGTCGAGTTCGCTGGGTTGTAGTTGCCGCGGGGCACGGGTAGCCTTGGGCTTTCTCTCTTTCTTTTCTCTTTTCTTTCGTTCCGGACGTTTGGCAACTTCGGGTTCCGTATAGACAGCCAGTTCGGCGGTGATCTCTCCGAACAATACTTTTTTGCCTAACGGAGTTACTTTGAGGTTGCGGTCGTGGACATAATCAATTTCGATGTATCCCAGGTGCAGCATCTGGTACAGGTATTCGCGCCATACTTTGTAAGGCAGGTCGGCTCCCGCACCGTATGTTTTTAAATTATTGTATCCCAATCTCATTACATCAGAGCGGCCACTGCCCCGGAGTATCTCGATCAGCATGTGCATACCCACCGATTCGTTTGTGCGGAGTATGCCGCTCAATGCTTTTTGAATCAGGATACTTCCTTCGAAACGTTGGGGAGGGTTGCGGCAGACATCGCAATTCCCGCAATCGTCTTTCGATTCTTCCCCGAAGTAATTGAGCAGTATCCGGCGCCGGCATACATCTGTTTCGCAATACCGTTGCATCCGGTTTAGTTTCTCCAGATTGATATCCATCTGACCGCTCTCTTCTGCAAAACGGCGCAGCAGGATCATATCTCCGATTGAGTAGAAGAGGAGGGTATCACTATTCACTCCATCCCGTCCGGCACGTCCGATCTCCTGGTAATAGTTCTCAATGCTACCCGGCATGTTGAAATGGATTACCCAGCGTACATTACTTTTATCAATCCCCATTCCAAAGGCAACTGTTGCGCATACCACTTCGGTACGGTCGTTGATAAAATCGTTTTGCGCCTCTTCCCGTGCTTTGGGACTTAGCCCGGCATGGTATGCTACGGCTTTGATATTAAAAGTACTTAATGCCTGTGCAACCGATTCGGTATCTGCCCGTTTCATGCAATAGATAATTCCACTCTGGTTTTTGTGTGCCCGGATGAAGTTAACTATCGCTGTAATCTTATCTTTTTTATTTAAGCCCCGGTGAACAGTCAGAGAGAGATTGGGGCGGTCAAATGAGGAAATGAAAGTTTCCGGCTCTTTCAACTTTAATTGTTCCAGTATATCGGCCCGGGTTACTTTATCAGCAGTCGCTGTCAGAGCAACCATAGGTACATTGGGGAAACGTTCTTTTAAGATAGCCAGTTGTGTATATTCCGGCCGGAAATCGTGCCCCCAGTGCGAAACACAGTGTGCCTCGTCAATAGCGATCAGGGATATCTCCATACGGGATAATAGCCAGTCCAGTTCGCTCATGATCTTTTCCGGTGATATATAAAGCAGTTTAATCTGCCCCTGTATACAGTGTTGCCGGATGCGTTGACGTTCTTCTTCGGGGAGCATACTATTCAGGGCTGCAGCCGGGATGCCGTTAGCTACTAATGCCTCAACCTGATCTTTCATCAGTGCGATTAGCGGAGAGATAACAATGGCTGTTCCCGGCAGATAAATAGCAGGCAACTGATAACAAATTGATTTACCACCACCGGTAGGCATTAATACCAATGAATCCTTTTTATTTATGATTCTTTGGATGACTTCGGCCTGTAGTGGTCTGAAAGATGAATATCCAAAGAATTTCTTTAATAACAACAATAATTCGCCCATAGGTTTTGATAAGGGATTATTCAATGTTTACAAATGTACCATAAAATGGATTAAATCCCAAATATTCGCATTGGCAGAAAGGTTACATTTTTGAAAATGTGTAAGGGTACTGATAACTTTATAATTAATATGTGAAGATGAATTCCGGAGAGATGAAACACCGGTGTAAAAAGCAAAATACAAATACTTTTTGATTAAGAGACCGCACCAATTATTATAAGAATTTAACGAAAGAAGCGTTTTGCTTCCTGGTTCAGCGTAGTGTTTTTCCAATGTCACAGGTTAAAGAGTTTTTTAAGAGGGAAGAATAAACAAAAATACCAAATGGTTTTCTTTTTTCATTTTTTTCTTTTATTTTTGCTCTCTGACATTAAACACGAAATTTAAACTAAAAACAAATGGAAAACACGCGTCGATCATTCATTAAGAAGGTCACGGCTGCCGGCATCACATCCGCCGGATTAGCTTTAACAGGAAGCGCCAATGCTTCAGTTACAGAACCCACAGCTCCTCAGTCAAAGAAGAAAAATTCAGGAAAAGATGATGGTAAACTGCGTTTCGGTTTTATCGGAACAGGTTCCCGTTGCCGTGAGCATTTTAATAATGTATTGGCTATTCCCGGAAATAAGATTGTGGCTATTTGTGATACGCAGGAGGGGCCTCTGAAAAGTACCCTGAAGTATCTTTCAGACCGTAACGTGCCGGAACCCAAAGTGTATACCGGTAGCGAACGGGCTTTTGAGCAGATGCTGAACAATGAAGATTTTGATTGTGTAATTATTGCTACTCCCTGGGAATGGCATGTGCCTGTAGCTGTTGCAGCCATGAAGGCCGGTGTACCGTATGTAGGTCTTGAAGTATCGGCAGCCAATACGGTTGAAGAATGCTGGGACCTGGTAAATGTATCGGAAGCAACAGGAAGTCAGCTGAATATTCTGGAAAATGTATGTTACCGCCGGGATTGTATGGCAGCATTGAATATGGTACGCCAGGGTCTTTTCGGTGAGTTGTTGCATGCAACCTGCGGATACCAGCACGATTTGCGGGCTGTGAAATTTAACGATGGCACGCGCTACAGCCACCGTCCGGGGGATGAATTGCGTATGGGACTCACTGCGCATGCCGAAGCACAATGGCGTACACAACATTCTATTAAACGTAATGGCGATGTATATCCCACACACGGTATCGGGCCTGTAGCCAACTGCCTGGATATTAATCGGGGCAACCGATTTATGTCGCTTACCGCTATGGCTACACAGGCACGTGGATTACATAATTATATTGTGAAACACGGTGGCGAAAATCATCCCTATGCGAAAATCAATTTTAATCTGGGAGACATTGTTACTTCAATGATTAAATGTACCAATGGCCAGACTGTAATCGTTCGCACGATACAAACCTGCCGCGCCCCTATTCGCTGGCATTCCGTATACAGGGAACAGAGGGACTGTGGATGAATGACGGAAATGGGGTACATATTGAAGGCCAATCACGGGAGCACCGCTGGGACCCGTCGGATGAGTGGTTCAAAAAGTAGACCATAAATTGTGGGCTACACTGGAAGCACAGGCAAAGGAAGCCGGACACGGTGGTATGGACTTTATTATGATGTATGATTTTATTGATGCGATCCGCAATAAAAAACCGGCTCCGATGGATTGTTACGATGCGGCCGCATGGAGTGCCATTTCCGGTTTGTCAGAAATGTCTATCGCACGGGGTGGAGGAGTAGTAGATTTTCCTGATTTTACCCGCGGACAATGGATTCACCGCAAACCTCATTTTGCTGTTTGATGCAGTTATAATCATATAATGAGCAAGTCCCGGTTAAAGTTTTTTGACCGGGGCTTTTTTACCCGGTTCCCTATTCTCCACAAACGGTACAGGAAACAATTGATGTATTTAACACTCCGTACTGCGATGAAGTACCATTAAAAGAAATACTTGAAAAACAGTTTTCTGTTCCTGTATACGTGGACAACGATGCAAATTGTTTTGCTTTGGCAGGTGGAATTATACAGGATGTTAAACTTATAGCCGGAGCGAACTTCGGTATTTATTGGTTTTTCGGATCACATATCCTAATACTCGTTTTTCGGGGATTACAAATTCCTTCCGTCAAAAGATTTAACCTTTTAAAAATATGGTATTATTAATTTCCTCTCTCAAGAAGCTGTGTAAAACTAAAATGTAAAATTAAAAAAAGTTACAAATCGTAAGTCCAAAGGACTAGAATGTGCATAACCGCGGATTCAATCCTTTCCGGGTTGTTTATTGCGTGTGCATTTATTAGCCCCGGATTGCATCCGGGATTAGTCACATTTTACCCCATACGGGGCAATTACTTACAATTTGTAATTTTATCAAAGAACGAGGAGAGTTTTTACACAGTCTCTCAAGAGGGGAAATAGGAAGAAATCAATACTTTACAATCTTCTACCACCACTGGT
Organism: Tannerellaceae bacterium; assembly: GCA_021203545.1. GTDB lineage: Bacteria > Bacteroidota > Bacteroidia > Bacteroidales > Tannerellaceae > UBA4116. The sequence goes on from JAJQAZ010000179.1 coordinate 25,727, forward strand.
TACAAATCCCCTCCTTCCAAAATAAATTTATATATTTGTATTTTCCCCTTAGCGAGAAGAAATAATGTTTACTTATATCATACAAATTATGAAAGGAAGAATCTGTTTACTATTAATCTGCTGTATTTGGCAGGGAATGATAAGGAATGAAGCAGTTGCCCAAACCGCGGAAACAGTATATATGCCATTGTGGCCACAGGGATATCCCAATACGAACGGTATGGATATGCATCCCGAAGATGAAACCCGGGGTAATTATAAACCGGCTATACGTGCATTTCTGCCTGCGCCGGAAAAGGCAACCGGACGTGCAGTTATTGCGTGTCCGGGTGGAGCATACGGTGGATTGGCCTATCACCATGAAGGGTATGACTGGGCTTCATATTTCAATGAACAGGGAATTGCCATGATTGTCTTGAAATACCGTATGCCTTGTGGTAACCGGGAAGTTCCTTACTCGGATGTGGAGGAGGCCATGCGGGTTATAAAAGAACAGGCTGCCTGGTGGAATATCAATCCTGCTGATATTGGTATTATGGGTTCTTCTGCCGGTGGACATCTGGCCGCGACTTATGCCGTAAAAAGTGAACCGGAACTACGGCCTGCTTTTCAGATTCTTTTCTATCCGGTCATTACTATGGATAAAAGTTATACCCATATGGGGTCGCACGATAACCTGTTGGGCGCAGATGCATCTGCAGAGTTGGAGGAATTTTATTCCAACGAAAAACAGGTACATGCCGGTACTCCCCCTGCGTTTATAACTTTCTCGCACGATGACACAGTGGTACCTTCCGAGAATGGAGTGAACTACTATCTGGCACTAAAAAAGAATAATATCCCGGCTTCACTCTATATTTACCCATCCGGCGGACATGGCTGGGGAGCCCGGAAAGATTTCCGTTACCACAATGAATTAATTGCCGACCTTACCGCCTGGCTGGAAAGTTTTTAACCGGAGAGTGTCAGACAATCCTCTTTATTGTTTCAAAACATATACAATTCATATGGTTTTTTAGCGGTAAACAGTATTATTCTGCCTTACGCTGGCGCAGATTTAAATCTGTGCCTAAACTAACAAACTTGATTAATTATTTTATCTCTTTAAAGTAATACCCACCTCAAAGACCTCTGATTGGGAAGCGATAGTTAATATTGACTCCATAGATTTTATTACAGTAGGTGTATCTTCAAAGACAGCCTTCAGGATTCGGATAACCGGTTGTAGTACAAGCAATGTGTCTTTATCTATATAAAAAGTCAGTTCGTTGTTTGCTAACTTATATTCAAAGTATATAAACTCATTAAGACTTAGGTCCGCTTTGCTATTGGCTTTACCCGTAACCAGAAAACTAAAATCCGGGATAAAAAAATACTCTTTCTTTTGTAGTATAATACTTACATAGCTTATTGAGTGTATGTTCCTTGTTTTCCGGTGAAAGATATGTAACATTCATATCACCACCGGATGTCAGATCCAGGGTAACCAGCATTTGCATATAATGTGTAAGTATCTGTTTTAGCTGTTCTTCCAACATTTCTGCCGGAACCACTGTACCTTCTTTATCTATAATAATCCCGTTTTTTGCCTTAATACGGATATAGGAATCTGAATAATCCCACTCACCAACCAGTGCGGATGTATTTGTATAAGTAACATCCGCCGTCAACACATCGTCGGTTATTGTACCGTCCAGTTTCACTTCATAAAATTCCTGAACCAGTTTCCCCTCTATTTTCTTGTTGTCATTCCGGGTAGTTAAAGTTACATACATAGTTTGTTGAACGGCATCCGGAACAATACTGTACAGAACAACAACTCCCTCTGTTTCGGAGATTACTTCCAGCGCGATAGTTTTGGATGTGATACTTTCTCCATTTACTTTTAGTTGGAGATACTCATCACTATATACATGAACCACTTTATCCTCATCGTCACTGCAAGCTACAAAGTTCAGCGAAAGGATTACTCCTAACAAATACAATACTCTCTTTTTCATGATCATTATTGTTAAACTTTTCTATTCAATATAGAAGATGACTTTTCATATAAATTAGTTGCATGGGGGAACAATTTAAATTGTTTTGCAACAGGCCGAACGAATTAACTGTTCAGTTATTGTAATTTAACAATATAATATACGATTATAAATAGTAAAAAAGTAGTTGAGCAAACTCATTAAATCTTTAGAAAAAAAACTTAATCCTTTTGAGAAATCAGTAAACATTAGAAAGTCTGTTTGCCATCTGATTTTAATTTTTTTGTA
>JAJQAZ010000175.1 GCA_021203545.1 Tannerellaceae bacterium
CCAATGGGCGCCGTCGCCGAGGCTCAATAATAGCTCTTCTTCTATCTGGCTGCGGGGGGGTGCCTTTGGCCAGCAACGGGTTTTGCGTTAAAGTGGCTGCGCTGTTGGCCAGTACGATAAAGGTGCTGTAGGTGCCTGGTTCGAGGGTGGCGGTGGTGGTGTAGAGGCGGTTGTTGGATGCATTGCGTACCAGTGCCGTTGCAGGGATGGATACGGTGCTGTGTAACTCCTCGGTATTACCTGGGGCTGAAACAAAGAGCAGGAGGGTCATTTCCTGTATGTCGCTTTCCTGTTCTCCGGTCATGGCGCGGGTAGCCACTTCGACTGTTTTTGACCGGGGTAGTTCCAGTGACAATGTAAAGGTGCCTGTTGTCGTGTGTGTGGGCTGCCACTCGCCGTAGGAGTCGGTGCAGGCTGCCAGGGATAGTTGCAGAATGGTGGCAACCGTCCCGATTGTATATAGTATATTCTTATTCGTTTTCATAATACCATGCCATTTTAATAGTTATTATTTGCGTTTAATACAACGTACCGGAACTGCCGCGGCACGGTAACGGTCCTCTTCATCATTGCCGCCGCTGTGGTCATTTACCGAGGTCAATCCCCGCGTTGGATTTACAGGAGATACATTGGCGTTGTAAAATACAGTTCTTTCTCCATCCGTAAAAATCCCGCCCTCTCCATAAAAACCGCCCGCAGGGGTAAACATAACATCAGGTGAAGGCGAGTTGTCCGTTCTCCTTTTACGGAAAAATCCCAGAATTTGATTTGTACCCGGGTCTCTGATAATGGTAGTGAACAATGTCTGACGCCATAAGGAATGGGAGGTACCCTGGTTTTTACTATTCTGAAAAAAAGGGAACTCTCCAACCGGCCGGGCAGGGGTCGAAGGGGGTTTTATTGTCTTCATAATCATTCCAGAGGAAGTTATTCTGGTAGGGTTCCCGCTGCATACCGGTGTACCAATCCCTGAAGCCGGATTGGCTTGTATAATAGATGGCCGGGTTATCAATTGCGTTCAGAAGGTTGCTGACGGTGCCTGCTGGTACCGCTTGCCTGTTGTTCGGAATATGGTCCGGATGCAAGGGGTCTTTGCGCCCCCACTGGTAGTAGAAGCCGGTCGTGGTGGGATTGAGCAGATGCGCGTCTGTAAGGGCTCCGAGGTTGCGTTTCATAAAGTAAGCATCCTCTGTTTCCAGCCGGTCGGCGGTCCGCGTGTCGGGGTTGAAATCGGTGACCCAGATATGCCAGGTCCAGAGCCATGTAGATGCCCCCGGGCGTTTCACGCCTACTATTATATTACCACTTAATCCACCGGCAGGAATAGGTATTTCTACATTTAATACATCTTCCAGGGCACTCGTTCCGGCGGGGTCCCTTTCTATGGAAAGATTTACCTGATAGTTCTGCAACGGGGTTCCGAGATTGGCCGGGTTGTAACATTCTGCCCTTAATGTTGCGGGTTCCAGTGCTATGTTTTGTTGGATTATATCCTCCATGGAGGTGTCTCCGGCTTCGCGTTCGCGTATCCAGAAGAGTTTGCGGATAGGGATACGTAATGTATGTGTTCCGGATGCCGGGGGATTTACAAGATAGGTGTTGGGGTCGTCTGTAATAGCGGATACCATGAATGGAACCGGTTCCTGTATAAGCCCACGCTGGTCACGCAGGTAGAAGGTGGCTTTGCGTCCGGCTCGTCCTACACCGTTTATATAGGTTCCGGGTGTGGCCGGGTGGGTGGTATAGGTCAGCCTCGTACCGGTCACGATATTATTCCCTCCGGTGAATCCCGGGTTGGTAGAGGAGGCAAACGCATTTTCGGTATTATCAATACTTTCTACGATGAATGGGGTGTTGGCCAGCACATCAAATTCATATGTCCTGTCTAAATAGGAGAGCCGCCGGAAATTCCGGGAGATGATGGCTATGTGCTGATGGTTGAGGTAGATGGTTTTGCTGATGCTTTTGGTGTTATCCGCGGGATCGGTCACGGTGAAGGTGACCCAACTGGCGTGTTGCAGGAAGGGGTTCCCAAATAGTTCGCTCACTTCTTCTTCGGTGAATGGTTCCGGCTCGATGGTGTATTCTTTCCTGCCGGTGGGGTCGGTGAGCACGCCGGTGGTGATGCGTTCGGTTCCGGCTTTGAAGTCGAAATAGTCGTCGCCTACCAGGGTGGTACTTACTTCGCATTTGAAAGGTACACCTTGTTGGTCGGTTCCGTAAGGTGCCCAGCGTACGCGGAAGGCTTTTTGTTCGTAGGGTTGGTCGTTGCCGTAGAAGTCATAAAAGATGAGTTCTTCGAGGGGATTGCCGTCGAGGTCTTCAATGTGTAGTTCTATTTCCCGGTTGGGGTTTTGGGTAACGGTGACGATGAAGTCGATGAGCCGTCCTACCCTCAGGTGTATTTCTGCACTACGGGGGGGCACCGGTTATGTTTTCTTCGAGCAGGATGGAGATGGTTTTTTCCTGTTGTTGAGGGCCGGTGCGGTCTCCCGGTGCTATTTGTATCCATCCGTTATCCATGTTGATGGGTGCGCCGTCACCGGGTTCGGTGATGCGGTCGATCACCCAGCCTTCTTCGTAGTTGGTCTGGATGGTGAGTTTGTTGCTGAAACTATTAGCGTCTTTGGGTTCTCTGTCGAGTTCGAATTTGCTTTGGTTTACTTTGAGGAAGTATTTTCCTTCGATGATGATGTTGCTCATATCGCTTTCGTTCCACTCCATCACTTCGATGTCAAGATGCATGTCGACTGATTTGTAGGCTTCCTCTTCGGAGGGTGAGCCATTACCCCGTATGTCCATCACTTTCAGTTCGTACCAGTGGTTACGGCGTATATCGTAGTAGGTGCGCTGATCGTTGTCGGTAGTGAAGAAGTCTACGCGGTAGTAGCAGGTCTGGCCCTGGTATTCTCCGCCTACTATGAGGCAGGGCATTTCAGGGAACTTCGCTATGCCGGGATTGGGTGTTTCGTTGAGGTATATTTTGGATATAATTTGTTCGTCGTTTTCAATTTCTCCTGCCCCGGCTGTATAGGTAGCTTTGGTAGCTGCGGGGATGAGTCCGCTGTCGGTATCGGTGGCGGCGGTGACTCTTGTGTTGTTGGCATCGTAGTTGATGGCGTCCGGCAGGAGGGCCATCTCTTTTTGCCAGTGGTAGAGGGTGACGGTTTTGAGTTCGAACCGGTCTTTGACTGCCTCATCCAGTAAGAGGTCTATTTTAGCCATGGCCCGGAGGATGGTAATTTCACCCAGGGTGCTTCCATTGACAATGTTGGCTCCTTTGAGTTCTCCCCAGAAAGGGATACGGATGCTCCCGTCGTGTGCGACTTTACCGCTTTGGGTAAGTTTCAGCCGGCTGGCTACCTCGCGGCGTGACATCTCTCTGGCCAGGCCGGCATTGTCGATGATGTCTTTGGAGTTGGCCAGTACCATCATATCGAATTTCCCTTCGATCAGTGCTACCTCAAAGCTACGTCTGCCCGGGTCGGCAGGGTCAGGAGTCGTGATACTATGGGCTGTGTAAGTACCCACAAAGGGACCGTCGTCCGGTTTGAAGAGGAATACTTCTATTTCGTCTATCCTGCTTTCCTGTTCAGCCGTAGCACGGCTCACAGTTTCGGGAAGTTGCAGGGTGAGGGTTACCCGCACGTCTCCTGCGGGGATGCATTCTCTCCCCCAATCATCATCCACACACGCGTTGAATACGGTGGTAATAAGGAGGAGGATTACCGTTTTATG
>JAJQAZ010000043.1 GCA_021203545.1 Tannerellaceae bacterium
CCTCTATTGATAGTTATCCTTGTTTCATATTGTTTCTCATTTTAGTGACAAAATGAATTTCCTTAATAAAGAGTATATCCGGATAGATATGATCTAATTCACAACGATGAAAGTTGTTTCTATCATAAAAATCAAACTCGCAGAAGCAAATGTAGATTCTAACTGGAAGACTTTTTGTATCTTGCACATTTCGTGTAAAGGATATTTAACAAAAACAATACAAATACAACCATATTACAATTACACAGTTGGATTTATTTTCGATTTTAACGAATATCCCTAATTTAGGATATTACTGAAAACATTTAATGTGGAAATTTATTATGATAGAACAAATATTACAAATGAAGGCAGAAAAAATGAAACTTCCTTCTACAAATTTAGAACTATTACAAGACCAAATGGGTAATGCTATTTTTTTCTATAATTATGCCCGACACATTGACCAACAGTATGAAGCATCTGCTGACAAATGTCTCGATAAAGTTATTGAAGGAATTGAAAAAGTAAATGGCACATGCATCGATGGTTTAGCTGATATAGGGACCGGTATAGAATATTTAGTCCAACATAGTTTTATTGGTGGTGATACAAATGAAATTTTAGGTGATTTCGATAAGATTTTTTTGTAGTGTTGTGTCATCTCAAACAAACCTGATAGATATACCAAACGAAATAATTGGTTATGGGAAATATTATCTTGCCCGTCTAAAAAATCCAAAGAATAATAAAGCTACAAATCCAAACACCAAACTCATCAAATCACAACTATCAAATATAATAGATTTGTTATTAGCCAATTATGTAACATTCGAATCCATTTGCTCCGTCATAGATTTCCTTCCTGATATAATAAGCCTGGATATCAATAAAGAAAAAGCTATTATTTTCTTTAATTATGCTGTTGACTTACTTGAAACAATGGTATACGAAGATATATTTTGGAATAAATATCCCCTGGTCTTTAATCCATTAATATCATTCCTATTAATATCTCGTTCCTCCCAAAAGATCAACAATAAAAATTTAGCCAACCGGGCATTGTTTTTTTAGAAAAATATGAATCTGGCTTCAGACCATATCTTGAAGAAGAGTTTGCAGTTAAATGGGCTTTCTTATATTATGTTTTGTGGAAAAATTGTAATTGTAATGTATATAAAAATTTATCAACTGAGTGGCTCAAAAAAATCCCAAACAATAGTTTAACTAATAAGCATAAAGATTCAACACTATCAGGTATGATGTTATTAACGATGAACCAGTCTATTAACGATGATTGGCTTGATTGGTTCCCATTAATTTAAAATATAATATTATGAACAACAATCCCATACAATCACTTTGGGTAGGCACTTATTTGTCATCAATGGAAATACTATGTATTAATTCCTATTTGGCTAATGGGCATGAATTTCATTTGTATGCCTATAATGAAATTTTAAATGTTCCGGAAGGTACAATCGTAAAAGATGCCAGTGAAATAATTCCTAAAAAAGATATGTATGTTGACAATTTTGGAGGTTACGTCAATCTGTCGAATCAATTTAGGTTTACAATGTTATATGAACTCGGCGGTTGGTGGGTTGATATGGATACAGTATGTTTAAAGCCCTTTAATTTTAAGGAGGATTTTGTATTCTCCTCTGAAGTTTACGGAGTTCGTACAAGAATTAATAACACATACATGAAAAGTAATCCCGGAAAAAAATATCTAAGAGACTGTCTGGATTTTTTATCAGTCAGAGGACACAAGTATATTCACTGGGGAGAATTAGGGATTACACTTCTTTCGAGGATGATTTTCAGAAACCAAATGGAACAATATATTCAACAACCTGATTGTTTTTGTCCGGTACCCTTCTATCATATTGACCAATTGATAGACAATTCAACTTATGTCTTACCTGAAACTTCTTATGCTCTCCACCTGTGGCATAATATGTGGAAAACTCAACAAATAAATAAAGATGCGGAATTTCCTGAGAACTCGTTGTATGAAAAACTAAAAAGTAAATATATAGTTCAACAACCGGAGCAGTTTCTATAAACTATTTGCCCAACGTTACGGCATGTCGCCCAAAGTATACAGGGAAAAGCATAAATAAAAGTTTCTATGACTTGTTATTTCATTTCTTCTATTCTATTGGACATAATAAGTTGTAAAAATATATTTTTGATAATTGACACCGGCAGACCTCTGATTTGTAATTCCTGCCAACCGGAATACAAATACATGATAAAGGGGGATATATTTGGTTCTTGATAAATCAACATTTATTTATGGCATCTGGTATGTGATTAATACTTACCAGGATTACAAAGAAGAGTTTAATAGTTCACCCAATGCTTCCATAGAAATGTTTTTATCAATTATTTTACCAGTATTATCTATTAAAAAATTAGTAGGGAAAGCACTGATGGAAAATCTTTTTGACTCTATTCCATTTTTGTCCCAATATTGTTTCCAAACAAGTTTTTCCTTGATAATTACATCTTCCCAATCCTTTTCATCTTTTATGTGATCTACAGATATTCCCACTATTCCAAATCCTTTATCACTGTATTGTTGGTATAAATCTCTCATACGACTAAACTGAACCAGACAGGGACCGCATCTACTAAACCAGAAATCCACTAATGTAAATTTATTTTTCTGAAAAATATGAGATGATAAATTTTCATTGTTTGTATTTTGACAATTAAAAAGCGGGAATATTTGTCCAATAGAAAGTTGTCTGCTACTTTGTAGTTTGCTATATAAAATTTTACCGGCATAACCATTTCTCAGTGTTTCCGAAAAGGCATCATAGATAGAATCGAATATGGGCTCATAACCCCAATTAATCAACCTTATAAGATTCCAAAATGCAATTTTTGAGTTCGGATTCGTTTCTGCGTATTTCAACAGTGTACTATCGCTCGCACTATACAGAGCTTTCTGTTCTTCACTCAACATCAGGCTTATTGATTCAGGCAAATTATTATTGTAGAATTTATGCAAACTATCTATCTTTTGATAAAATAATTCCTTTTTAGCATTTATCTCTTTGTAAAAAGCTATGTAGTCCGGATATTCCTCCAGCATAGTTCGATTTTCACTTACAGGCACTTCGCGCGGTGCATCTATATTTATAGAAATACTTTGTACACCTGGATCAATCACAAAATCTGCCGATACATAATTGTTATCAACGGCGATAAACACTCCTTGTGATTCCGGAATAACTCCTGAAAGGGTAAATCTCCTGTTCTTAATTTCTGATGTAATTTTACTTGTCTTATCAGGTAAGTAATCCGAATAGAAGTGGAGATATATTTTCCCCGAATCAACATTAATTGTTCCATCTATTTTGAAATCGGTATTCTGTGCATTTATCCCAATAGGATTAATCAGACACCCAAATAAGATAAGAAATAATATACTCCACTTTTTCATTGCTTCAAAATATTAAAGATTTTAAATAACATTTGTTTGGATTAAAATTACCTTAAGGATAAAATTCATTTTCTATTATAAAAAAGTAGCGAAGAGAATAAATAATCCTTTTATATTCTTACAACATGAATCTTTTTTATACCTTCTGTTTTTTCATACAAAAAAATTAAAATCAGATGGCAAACAGACTTTCTAATGTTTACTGATTTCACAAAAGGATTAAGTTTTTATTCTAAAGAATTAATCAGTTTGCTAAACTACTTTTTTACAATTTATAATCGTATATTAT